>NZ_JBNPON010000085.1:0-10101 GCF_050315195.1 Clostridium sp. SGI.024
TTCTTTAATTTTACATTATTCATTTTACATTGTGTTAAAGCACCTTAATATTTTAAGGAGGGGGATGCTACTTGGAGAAGTTTGAGAAGGTATTTTTTAATATTTTAACTAAAGAAATGAAATTTTTTATGAAGGATTATTATAGTAATTATAATAATAAAGAAAAATGGCTAGCATTATTAGATATTGATAAAGCTTATGTTGCTGTTGTAATTGCTAAGGATTCTGAAGAAAATATAGTATATAATGAGGCTAAAGAGTATTTAGAAGGTATATTAAATAAACCATTTATAATTAATATAATAGTTTTAGCTTCAGGAGATTATATAAATTATGGGGAAGGTTATTACAACAAACTAGTTTTATCTTTAAAAGAAAAAAAAGTTATTTATTGTAGTGAAGGTTCAAAAGCCTTTATTCCAGTAATAGATTATATTGTAAAGGCTGATACTAATAAAGCTAAAGGAATAAAAGAATATAAATTTACTTATAGTATTATTTTAATAAATTTAGTTATTTTTTTAATTGAAATAATTAAGTCTAGAAATTTTATAGACATAGATATTTATACTTTAGCAGATATGGGAGCTAAGATTAATGTTTTTATTGATCATGGTCAGTATTATAGGCTAATTACTGCTGCTTTTTTACATGGAGGAATTCTTCATATATTTTTTAATATGAGTGCACTTAATATTATTGGGAGACAAGTTGAAGCTGTATATGGTGGTAAAAAGTTTTTGATAATATATTTCATATCAGCTTTAGGAGGAAATGTTTTTAGCTATTTATTCAAACCTAATAGTATATCTGTTGGTGCTTCTGGTGCTATTTTTGGGCTTTTAGGTGCAATGCTTGTATTTGGAATTAAAGAAAGAAAAAATATAGGTAAAGGATATGTAAAGAATATCTTAGAAACAATAGGGCTAAATGTGATAATAGGAATAACAATACCTAATATAGATAATTTTGCTCATCTGGGAGGACTATTTATAGGTGCTTTAATATCTTTTATTTTGTTTAATAAAAAGTCTTTAATTAGTTAATATTAAGTTAACAATAAAGAAGTAAAAAAAGAATATATTGAATTTAGGTTATAATATAATATAGTAATAATATTTTTATATTATAGGAGTGATTATTTTGAAAGAAAAACGTAGTAATAGAGAATTAATAGTTGCGGAAATATTTACAGTAATACTAATTATAACTGGAATTTATGATTATTTTGCTAGAGACGGAGAAAAATTATTTAGAATAGGTCTAACTTTTGTAACTATAATATTAGTTTATTTATTGTTTATAAAAGGTTTTCTTAAGGGTGCAAGAATTATTTATTACATAAATATGACTTTTGTTTTTCTATCAATGTACTTAGCTAGTGTATGGAACTTTTATTCAATTACTAACTATGATAAATTTTTACATCTTTTATCAGGTGCAATAATAGCTATTATAGGTTATATATTGTTTATATATTTAACTAATGATATATCAAGGAAAGAAATGAATCCTTTAACTTCTGCAATCTTTGTGATTCTTTTTGCAACAGCAGCAGCTGGAGTATGGGAAATTTGGGAGTTCACAACAGATTCTTTATTTGGACTAACAGCGCAAAATAATAGTTTAAATGATACTATGTGGGATATAATATGTGGAACGGTTGTTGGGTTAATAACTGCTATTCCAATTTATATTAATAGTAAGACTAATAATATAAAGATAATTAATAGAATTATTAGTGAAATTGAAGAAAATAAATATTAAATTTATTAAAAGGTAGAAGTTATAGATTTCTACCTTTTTTAAAAAAATATTATTGTTGAATATTTAGAAAAGTATATAAAATAGCATAATATTTTACTAAATTAATAAAATTTCTGAATATTTTAAAAAAATATAGCAAAAAATTCTATCTTATTGTATTATATATATATTATGAAAAAAGAGGTGGAAATAGTGTCAGGAAAAGAGTATGTTAACAAGGTAATTTATGAAGTAGAAAAAAGAAACGGTGGCGAAGTTGAATTCTTAAATGCAGTTAAAGAGGTACTATATTCCCTTATACCAGTATTCGATAAACATCCTGAATACATAGAAGAGGGAATATTAGAAAGAATAGTGGAACCAGAAAGACAAATATTTTTTAGGGTTCCATGGGTAGATGATTCAGGAAAAGTACAAGTTAATAGAGGTTTTAGAGTACAATTTAATAGTGCAATAGGACCATATAAAGGAGGATTAAGATTTCATCCTTCAGTAAATCAAAGCATAATAAAGTTTTTAGGCTTTGAGCAGATTTTTAAAAATTCATTAACTGGACTACCTATTGGTGGCGGTAAAGGTGGATCTGATTTTGATCCAAAGGGAAAGTCAGATAGAGAAGTAATGAGATTTTGTCAAAGCTTTATGGCTGAATTATGTAAACACATAGGATTAGATACTGATGTTCCAGCAGGAGATATTGGTGTTGGTGGAAGAGAAATAGGTTATATGTATGGATATTATAAAAAAATAAGAAATGCCAACGATCAAGGTGTTTTAACTGGTAAGGGATTAACTTATGGTGGAAGCTTAACAAGAACAGAAGCTACTGGATATGGTTTAGTATACTTTACTGAAGAAATGTTAAATGACAATAATTCAAGTTTTAAAGATAAAAAAGTAGTTATTTCTGGATCAGGTAATGTTGCAATCTATGCATGTAAAAAAGCTCAAGAATTAGGTGCAAAGGTAGTTGCTTTAAGTGATTCCAATGGATATATATATGACGAAAATGGAATTAATTTAGACATAGTTAAGGAAATCAAAGAAGTAAGAAGAGGAAGAATTAAAGAATATTTAGATAAGGTTCCTACTGCTAAATATGTAGAAGGATTTAGAAATATTTGGAAAGAAAAGTGTGATATAGCACTTCCTTGTGCAACACAAGGAGAAATAGATATAGAAGCTGCTAGAAATTTAATAAAAAATGGAGTACAAGTAGTTTCAGAAGGTGCTAATATGCCTACTAACTTAGATGCTATAGAAGAATTCCAAAAGGCAGGAGTAATGTTTGGACCAGCTAAAGCAGCTAATGCAGGAGGAGTGGCTTGTTCAGCTCTAGAAATGTCACAAAATAGTATGAGATTATCATGGACATTTGAAGAAGTTGATGCAAAGCTTAAGAATATTATGATCAATATATATAGAAATTCAAAAAAATCTGCTGAAGAATATGGTGAACCAGGAAATATATTAATGGGAGCTAATATTTCAGGATTTTTAAAAGTTGCAGAGGCTATGATGGCTCAAGGAATAGTATAACAGTTTAAATCTCAAAAATAGCAACCCCTATTTTGAGTTTATAATAAGAAGTTCTTTATATTAATTTTAATATTAAGAACTTCTTAATTTTTTTTATTTTTTAAATTAATTTAAGATTAAGTTATAATATCTGCATTTATGTAGGAAAATAATAAGTGTAGAAATAGTACAGATAATATTAATTAAAAATTAAGATTTGAATACTTGATTTTTTATTGTTATTAGAATAATATTTAATTTGATGTTAGAGGGAGATTATATGTAGTATTTTAAAGAATACCCTTTATTTAAAGGAGTGAATTAAATGGGAGACAAAGTTATTTATGCTACAACGGCTATATTTCAATTAGTTGTATTTGCATTAATGATGTATTATTTTATATTAGCTTTCTTTGGATTTAAAAGAAAAAGTGAAAATAAAAATTATACACCAACAAAGAAATTTGCAATGATAGTTGCAGCACATAATGAAGAAGTAGTTATTGGTAAATTAATTGAAAGTATGCTTAATCAAAATTACCCTAGAGAACTTTTTGATATTTTTGTTATAGCAGACAATTGTACTGACAATACTGCAAAAATAGCAAGAAAGTATGGAGTATATGTTTATGAAAGATTTAATAAAGAACAAAAAGGTAAGGGATATGCTTTAGAATGGATGTTTGATAAAATATTTAAAATGCAGAAAAAATATGATGCAGTAGCAATTTTTGATGCAGATAATTTAGTTTCAAAGAATTGGTGTAAAGAAATAAATTCAAAAATGCTAGAAGGGTATAAAGTTGTACAAGGATACATAGATAGCAAGAATCCTAATGATTCATGGATAGCATCTTCTTATTCTATAGCTTTTTGGACTCAAAATAGAATGTATCAGTTAGCTAGATCAAATGTTGGACTATCTAATCAAATAGGTGGAACAGGATTTGCAATAGATGTGGATATATTAAAAAAATTTGGTTGGGGAGCAACTTGTTTAACTGAAGACTTAGAATTTAGTTGTAAGTTAATATTAAATGATGAGAAAGTTGGTTGGGCCCATGATGCAATTATTTATGATGAAAAACCATTAACCTTAAAGCAATCTTGGGTACAAAGAAGAAGATGGATGCAAGGATTTACAGATGTTGCATCAAGATATTTCTTTAAATTACTTAAAAAAGGTATTAAGGAAAGAAAATGGTTTGTTTTAGACTGTGCTTTATACGTAATACAACCTTTCTTTACTTTAATGATTGGTCTTTCAACTATTTTAAGTTTTATTCAAAGTATCGTTCCTAGTCATATATTTATAATAAGTTATTTAACTGGAGATTTTACATTTAAATTAATAGGTGTTATGCAATTTATAATTACACCATTAATGATGAAGTTAGATAAAAAGATATCAGCTGGACTATTCTGGATGTTAGTATTCTATACATCAAATATTTTTGTGTTACCTATATTTGCAACACAAGTAGATAATTATATTCAAGTATTATTTATAGATTTAGTATTTAACGTAGCATTTTTATTAGCAACAGCATTGTTCTTAGGTAAAAAGAAATTAATAATGTTTTTTAGATTTTTACTATATGGGGTATATACATTGACTTGGATACCTATAACTATAGGAGGAATGCTTAGAAAGAATAATAAAGAATGGAATCCAACTAAACACGTAAGAAACATTGAAATATGTGATGTTTAATTTTAAGAGGCATAGCAGGAGCTATGCCTTTTATTATATGGTATTTTGTAGGTACATTTGTAATGGTATCGAACATTAGTTTGACTTTTGAAGGAGAAAGATTTATATTTTTATTTGTGGTTTAATTATGATAGAATTAAAAAGATTATAAAAAACATGTATGGTTAAACTAATGGAAAAGAATATTATATATATGAAAAATTATTTTGGAGGTTTGTATGAGTACAGATTTAGTTAAGGGATATGATGTTACAGATTTAACTTCCTTAGAAAAATTAGAACCAGTTAGAGTAAGACCGGGGATGTATATTGGTTCAACAGGAACAAAGGGTTTACATCATTGTATATGGGAGATTTTAGACAACTCTATAGATGAAATTTCTAATGGCTATGGTAACAAGGCCACTATTATAATAAATAAAGATAAAAGTATAACAATAAGAGATAATGGAAGAGGAATTCCAACAGGAATTCATCCAACAAAAAAGAAATCAGGAGTAGAAATGGTATTTACTGAACTTCATACTGGGGGAAAGTTCAATAATAAAAATTATAAAACTTCTGGTGGATTACATGGAGTAGGAGCTGCAGTAGTTAATGCTTTATCTTCTTGGCTTGAAGTAGAAGTATATCAAAATGGAAATGTATATAAGCAAAGGTTTGAATATGCTTATGATAAGGAACTAAAGAAGATAATGCCTGGTACTCCAGTTACTAAACTGGATATAATAGGAAAAAGTAAAGAAACTGGTACAAAGGTAACTTTTATGCCAGATAAAGAGGTTTTTTCAACTATTGATTTTAAGGTTGATATGATTGATGAAAGACTACAAGAGTTAGCCTTTCAAAATAAAGGAATTCATTTAGAATTAATAGATTTAAGAAAAGATGAAGAGTTTAGAAAAGAATATTATTCTGAAAGAGGACTTTTAGATTTTATAGAATACTTAAATGAAAGTAAAACTGCCCTTCATCAAACACCTATTTATTTTGAAGGCGAAAAAACAGTAAATAATATTCAAATGTTTGGAGAAGTATGTATTCAATTTACAGATTCCACAACTGAAAACATAGCAAGTTATGTAAATAATATACCTACAACTGAAGCTGGAACTCACGAAACAGGTTTTAAGACTGGGATGACAAGAGCCTTTAAAGAAGGTGCTAAAAAGCTTGGACTTTTAAAGGAAAAGGATAAGGAATTTGAAGGCGATGATTTAAGAGAAGGTATGACTGCTATAGTAAGAATAAAAATCACTAATCCTATCTTTGAAGGGCAAACAAAAACTAAACTTGGTTCTGCTGAAGCATATACAATGATGAATGAATTAACTTATATTAAGTTTAGTGAATGGATAGAAGATAATAAAGAAGTAGCTAGTATGATAATAAATAATGCTCTACAAGCTGCACAAAGAAGAGAAAAAATTAAGAAAATCAATGAAGCAGAAAAGAAAAAAATAGGAAAAGGAGCAGCACCTCTTGCAGGGAAAGTTGCGGTTTGTACATTAAAGGATAACAAAGTTAATGAATTTATAGTAGTTGAGGGAGATTCAGCTGGTGGCTCTGCAAAACAAGCCAGAGATAGGAGATTCCAAACTATTATGCCATCAAAGGGTAAGATAATGAATACAGAAAAGCAAAAGCTTGAAAATGTATTAGCTTCTGAAGAATTAAAAATATTTAATACCGCTTTAGGTACAGGTACTCTAGATAATTATAAAGAAGAAGATTTAAAATATGATAAGATTATAATAATGAGTGATGCTGATGTTGATGGATATCATATAAGAACTTTATGGATGACTTATGTTTATAGATATATGAGACCACTAATTGCTAATGGACATCTTTATTTAGCCCAACCGCCATTATATAAGGTATATAAAACAGTTAAAGGTAAAGAAGTTCATAAGTATGCATATAGCGATGAAGAACTTGAAAGTGTTAAAAAGGAAATAGGTAAAGGTGCCCTAATACAAAGATATAAAGGACTTGGTGAAATGAATCCTGATCAATTATGGGAAACTACATTAAATCCAGAAACTAGAACCCTTCTTCAAGTTACTATAGAAGATGCAGCAAAAGCAGAAAAGATGGTTTCATTATTGATGGGTGATATAGTTGAACCTAGAAAAGCTTATATTTATAAGTATGGAGAATTTTAGTAATAGAATGGAGAATTAATATGGCGAAGAAAGTTAATGAAATTCCAAGGGATAATAATATTATTCCTATTCTTTTAGAAGAAGCTATGCCTGATAACTTTTTACCTTACGCTATTGAAGTTGCAAAGGATAGAGCTTTACCTGATGTTAGAGATGGACTTAAACCAGTTCACAGAAGGATATTATATGGAGCTTATCAATTAAAAGCTTTTCCAGACAAACCTTATTATAAATCTGCAAGAATAGTTGGAGATATATTAGGTAAGTATCATCCACATGGTGACACTTCCGTTTACGATGCAATGGTTATTATGGCACAAAACTTTTCTACAAAAGAAATTTTAATAGATGGACATGGTAACTGGGGATCAATGGATGGTGATGGTGCAGCGGCTATGAGATATACAGAAGCAAGATTAGCTCCTATTGCTATGGAAATGTTAAGAGATATAGATAAAGATACTGTAGATATGGTACCAAACTATTCAGATAGCGAATTAGAGCCGAAGGTATTACCAAGTAGATATCCTAATCTATTAGTAAATGGAACTTTTGGAATAGCTGTAGGTCTTGCAACCAATATACCACCACATAATTTAAAAGAAGTTATTGAAGGTGTTTTAGCATATATAGACAATAATGAAATAACTACTAAAGAATTAATGAACTATGTAAAGGGGCCTGATTTACCAACAGGTGGAATACTTATAGGAGAAAAATCACTTTTATCAGCTTATGAAACTGGTGAAGGTAAAGTAACATTAAGAGCTAAGACTTCTATTGAAAAACTTGATAATGGAAGATTTGGCATAGTTATTACAGAATTCCCTTTTAGAAGAAACAAGGCAAGACTTTTACAAACTATATCAGAAATGACAGGAGATAAAAAGCATTCTAAAGCTTTAGAATCAATAGTAGATATAAGAGATGAATCTGACAGAAGTGGTATAAGATCTGTTATAGAATTAAGAAAAGCTGCAGATGAAGAAGTTGCTGATAAAGTATTAAAATATTTATTCAAAAGAACTGATCTTCAATGTAACTTAAGTTTTAATATGGTTGCATTAGCTGATGGTAAGCCTCAAACTATGGGACTTAAAACTATAATAATGCATTATGTTAATCATCAAAAAGAAATAGTTACAAGAAGAACTAAAAGAGAATTAGAAATTGCAGAAAAAAGATTCCATATAGTTGAAGGATTTATTAAAGCTATAGATATATTAGATGAAATCATTAAAACTATAAGGGAATCAAAATCTAAAAAAGATGCAGGAATTAATCTTATAAATAATTATGGATTCACAGAATTACAAGCAGAAGCAATATTAGAATTAATGTTATATAGGTTAACAGGACTTGAAATAAAGGTATTCCAAAAGGAATATGCTGAACTTGAAAAAACAATTAAAAGGCTTAAGAAGATTCTATCTGAAGAAAAGGAACTATTAAGGGTAGTTAAAAATGAATTAAATGAAGTGTCAGAAAAGTATGGCTCTAAAAGAAAAACAGAAATAATAAGAGATGATAGTGAAGCTAAGATAGATGTTGAAGAACTTATAGTTGTAGAAGATGTAATGATTACTTTATCAAAAGATGGCTTTATTAAGAGAGTTCCATTAAAGACATATAATAGATTAAATGCTAATCCTGATGATATAGATTATAGAGAAGGTGATGAATTAAAATTCTTATTTAATTCAAATACTACTGAAAATGTAGTTCTATTTACCAACAAGGGGAATATGTATCAAACCAAGGGGATAAATATTACAGAAGCTAAGTGGAAAGATAAGGGTGAAAAAATAGATAGTACTATAAAATCACTTAATTTAGAGGAAGAAAACATAATTTATGCAACATCAATAGCTAGCTTTATGCCTAATAAGTATATTCAATTTATAACATCAAAGGGTGGAATTAAGAAAAGCTCCTTAGATAAATTCCAAACTAATTATTCAAAACTTCAAGCTCTAAAATTAAAAGATGCGGAAGAAGTTATAAATGTAACTATATTAGATGAAGAGGAAAGAAAAGAATTTATCCAATTTGAAACTAAAGAAGGATTAAGCTTTAATCTTGAAATTCCTAGAATAGAAGATTCTCCAAGAAATATATTACCAACACCTATGTTTAATTTATCTTCAAAGGATAAAATTATAAAGGTAGATTATATAGAAAAAATAGAGTTTTTAGATTTCAATATTGGTATAACTTCAAAAAATAATATTAAGGCCTTTAATACAATTAAGAAGAATGATGATTTAAAGGTGAACACTAATTCCTTAAGTGATATATTATTATTCACTAATATGGCTAAGGTATTTAAGGTTCCAGCATTTATGTTATCAGGAGTAGAGAAGGGAGAAATTCCTTTAAATACGATAATTGATAATTTAGAAAAAGGCGAAAAGGTTATAAAATTAATGTCAATTAATTCTTATAATGAGAATGAATATATATACTTCTTTACTAAGAGAGGTATGGTAAAAAAGACTGCCCTAAAAGAATTTGAAGGAAATTATTTATTGCAACCTTCTTATAAGTTTAAATATGATAATGATGAATTAATTTCTATAGAAAAATATAACGAAAATGATGTTGAGATGATAATAATAACTAAAAAAGGAATGGGAATTAAATTTTTATCAAATAATATAAATCCAATGGGGAAAATAGCTTCAGGTGTTACTGGTATCAGTCTAAAAGAAGGTGATGAAGTTATTTATGGAAGATTAATAGGAAATACTAATTATAATTCTATACCTGAATTAGCAATAACATCTAATGATACAATAACTTTAATAAGTAAGAATAAAGATAAAAAAGAAATTTCTGTAGATGAAATTAAACTTCAAAATAGAGCAGGTAAGGGTAGCAGTATAATGACAATAGTTTTAGATGATGAAATTAAAGATATAGTTTAAAAATTTT
>NZ_JBNPON010000086.1:0-9994 GCF_050315195.1 Clostridium sp. SGI.024
GAAATATATTAAGTTTTCTATCAAATGTTATATCTATATCATACAAGGGGGAAGTAAGATGTTAAATTACTTAGGAGTAATAGGAATAATAATTTTCTTTACTATTTTGTATTATGTTATTAGAGTAGCAGTAGAACATGGCGTTTTTAATGCATTAAAAAGATATGATAAATATAAAGAAAACAATACCTACAATGAAGAATAAAAAGTGCTGATTATTAATGCGTATGTCGACTTGGAGTTTGCGAGGTGGACAGCAGCATAATGACTTACTTTAGTATTTAGTTGAATAAATAATTTTATATAATAGAAGAAGATGAGATATATTAATGCGAAAGTCGACTTGGAACGAAGTGACGGAGACGAAGCATAATATATCTCATCTTCTATTTATAAATTATCGTAAACTTAGCATATATTCTTTCCAATCGCCATTTTCTATATGGATGGCTTCATCTTGGAATTTTGGATCTATATCCTTATTATAAAAATAAGAATAACAATCCTCATAGCTTTCATCATCAGTTAATTTTACTTTTACAATTTTTCTTGAGTATTCATTGTTTGGATTTCCTTCACCTAAGAAGCCTTCCATTTTATCCATAGGCTCTATTGTTGCATCATAATCCGTAAGTTCAACAACTTCACCTACTATGGTAGTATTTCCAGGCAATACTGCTGGGTAACCCTTATAAGGCATGTGATATAATTCAAATCCGCTTATTTCAGCAGGTCTTATAGAATTAATTTTACCCTTTAAATAAAGATCATAGTTAAAAAAGCCTTCTCTTAAACTACCATATACAAAAATATTTAATTTCTTATTCATTAACAGATAGTTCCACCTATAGTTTTTATATCTGATGAATTTTCTATAACTGCTTTTATGCTAAGCTCTAGCCCCTTAGTTATATCATCTGCTGACATAGATGGCATATTAGGTTTTGTAGCTGCTTGAGCTGGAATACATGGAACATGTATAAATCCGCCTCTCATATTTGGGTACTTTTTATCTATTAAGTATAAAATTCCATACATAACATGGTTGCATACGAAGGTTCCAGCTGTATTTGATACAGAAGCAGGAATTCCGTTGTCAATCATTTCTTTTACCATAGCCTTTATAGGTAGGTTACTAAAGTATGCATTTTCACCATCTTCATATATAGAAATATCAATTGGTTGATTACCTTCATTATCTTGAATTCTTGCATCATCTATATTTATAGCAACTCTTTCAGGAGTAATTCCAAATCTTCCAGCAGCTTGCCCAACAGATATTACAACATCAGGATTATGCTTTTCTATATTTTCTTCTATTTTTTCTAGAGCTTTTCTAAATACAGTAGGTATTTCAATTTTTATAACTTCTTGTCCTAAAATAGTGTCTGGTAATTTCTTAACAGCTTCTAAAGCTGGATTTACACTTTCTCCACCAAAAGGATCAAAACCTGTAATTAATATTTTCATTTGTTAGCCTCCTTATTAATTAAAATGCTAAGAAGTACATTAATGCTATGTGTATTGCAAGTAAAATTATTGCAAATGGAGCTTGATATTTTATAACAGCATTCTTATCTTTAGTTTCTAATAATGCTACTGGTAATATGTTGAAGTTAGCAGCCATTGGAGTCATTAAAGTTCCACAGAAACCAGCTGTCATAGCTAAAGCAGAAGCTATTATAGGATCTCCACCTTGAGCAAATACAAAATGTACTCCAATACCAACAGTTATTACTGAAAATGCAGCAAAAGCATTTCCCATTATAGCAGTAAATAAAGCCATTCCCACACAGTAAGCAGTTACTCCTAGAAGTATATTACCTTGTGGAATTACTCCAGAAATTATGTTTGATATAATTTCACCAACACCAGCAGCTGTGAATAAAGCACCAAGTGCAGCTAATAATTGAGGTAATATTGCAGTAGAACCTACAGCTTGGAACATTCTATTACTGTCCTCTAAGAATTCACTAGGTTTAGCTTTAGTTAATATAAATGTAGTTATTAAAGCTACTATAGATGCAATACCAACAGCAGCAACACCAGAGATTTCAGTAAATTGAGCAATAATTAATGCAACTAAAGCTATTATTAATGATGGAATAAATATTTTTACTCCAATTTCCTTTGACTTTAAGCTTGCAAAAGTTGTATCTAAATCTTTTAAAGTTCCAATATTAATTTGATTAAAGGCAGCTAAAGCACCTATTACTACAATTAATGAACCAGTGATAACTGAAGGAATAACTTCACCTAGTATAAATATAATACCAAGTATTCCCCAAAATAAAGATGTACCATATCTAGTTTTATGATTTTTGTCTTTTAAAGTAAACATCATAGTTAGTATAAAGAATAAACCAAGCATGATGTAAAATATCTCTAATAGTATATTTGAAATTGCTTTAATATCCATATATCTTCCTACCTATTTTTATATTTTTTTGCTAGTTTTTTATCTAATAAATAGTTTTGTATAACTCCTAAAATGAAAGCTATTATAGCTATAGGAATTGAAGCCTTAGCAATTTGTAAGGTATCAACATTATAGCCAAGGGTTTCTAAAGTACCAGCAATTAGTAAGACACCTGAATTAGCTAAAAATACATTTTGTCCAAAGAAGTTACCATAGTTATCATTAGCAGCAGAAGCAGCTTTGATTAAGTCCTCATCCTTCTCATCAAGCTCGCCATATTTTGAAATAGCAGCTCCTTGAGCCATTGGGTTAATAAGTGGTCTTACAAATTGAGGATGTCCACCAAGTTTAACTGCCATAGTTGAAGCAGCTTCTCTAATAAATAGATATCCACTTATAAGTTTACCAGTAGATAAACCTTTAACTTTTTTAATTAATTCTATTGCTTTTTCTTTTAGTCCATATCTTTCACATAAACCTATTACAGGTAATGTTAAAAGAAATAAACTCATTTCTCTTTTTTGTACGAATGTTTGTCCTAAAGTTGTTAATATTTCAGAAATGCTCATATCAGCAATCAATCCAGTTACAATACCAGAAACAATTACAACTGCAATTGTATTAAACTTAAGTGAAAATCCGACTATTATTATAAGTATTCCTATTAATGCCATATTTTATCGAATCCTTTCGAAATTTGTTTTTTATTACAAGTAGTATTATATATCCCTTTTTATAAAAAATCTATAGAAATATTTGATAATTTATACAGAAATAACACTAAATAATATTAAATAGATAACAAAATTATATAAAATTTATATAATATATAGAAAAATATAGATAAAATAGTTGAGATTTATATAAAAAGTTAAATTATAAACTTAAATAAATTTAATAAAATTAAAAAAAACATTTACAGTTAATTTTTTTTGTGATAATATAGTGCCATAATAAAATAAGTAGTGTGTTACTGGTAAAGCAGGCAAAGACTAAAAATATTATAGGTATATTATAACTATATCTATAAGTTTTGGTCTTTTTTTTATTTTTTATTTTTATAATAAAATTTATGAAAGATGTAAATAATATCTCTAGATAGAAACACTCTACTTTAGCAATTATCAAATTATTAGTTTATTTATAAAATTTTACTCAAGGAGGAATTATTAATGTTACAACAATTACAAAGAATTGGTAAAGCTATAATGCTTCCAATAGCAGCATTACCAATTGCAGGTATTCTATTAGGTGTTGGTGGAGCTTTATTAGGAATTGCAGGTTTAGAAAATGCCCCAGCAGTTTATCAACCATTAATGGCTTTTGTTAATATCCCAGTTGTTACAGCAATATTAACAATAATGAAAAATATAGGGGATATCATATTTGGAAATCTACCTTTATTATTTGCAGTAGGGGTTGCAGTTGGACTTGCTAAAAAGGATAAAGGAACTGCAGGATTAGCTTCAATCTTTGGATTTATAGTTATGAACCAAGTTATATCTTCAATGTTAGCATTAGGATTAACTCAATTAGGAGTTCTTACTCCAGATGCAGTTGGTGAATATGGTACTTATGTTACTACTAACTTAGGTATATTTACTTTAAATATGTCAGTTTTCGGTGGTATTATTACAGGTATAGTTACAGCAGTATTACACAATAAATATCATACAATACAATTACCACAAGTTATTGGATTCTTCTCAGGATCAAGATTTGTTCCAATAGTTACTTCTTTAGCTATGGCAGTAGTTGGTGCTATATTAGCATTTATATGGCCAGTAGTTCAAAATGGTATAGGAGTACTTTCAGAATTAGTTAGGAATGCAGGAGTTATAGGAACATTCTTCTATGGACTTATTGAAAGAGCATTAATTCCATTTGGATTACACCACGTATTCTATACACCATTCTGGTATGGATCATTTGTTGAAGGACAAATATTAGTTGATGGTGCATGGCAAACAGTTGCAGGAGCTAATACAGCTTACTTTGCTCAATTATCAAGCATGAGTAGCTTAGTTGGAGCATCAGCAGCAGATATGTCAACAATAGTTTCAGGTACTACAAGATTTATGGCTGGTAAATTCCCATTTATGATGTTTGGTCTTCCAGCAGCAGCATTAGCTATGTATAGAACAGCAGCACCAGCTAAGAAAAAAGTTGTTGGATCATTATTAGCATCAGCAGCAGTTACAGCATTACTTACTGGTATTACAGAACCATTAGAATTCACATTCTTATTCGTTGCTCCAGTATTATATGTAGTTCACTGTGTATTAGCAGGTTTATCATTTATGTTAATGGATATACTTCATGTATTTATAGGTATGACATTCTCAGGTGGTTTAATTGACTTTACATTATTCGGTTTATTACCAGCAGGAGCAGGAGTTCCAACTCACTGGTTAAGATTAATCTTAGTTGGTATAGTTTATGCAGTAGTTTACTACTTCTTATTCTACTTCTTAATTAAGAAATTCAACTTAAAGACTCCAGGTAGAGATGAAAATGAAGAAGAAGTTAAGCTTTATTCAAAAGCTGACTATCAAGAAAAAGCAGGTATTCCTCAAGCTGACATAAATGAAAACTCTAAAGGTGCTAAAGGAACTAAAAATGAAATCCAAGAAAAAGCTCCAGCAGTATTAGCAGCTTTAGGTGGAGAAGAAAACATTGTTAGCGTTGATGCTTGTATAACAAGATTAAGAGTTGAAGTTAAAGATAAAGCAAATGTTAATAAAGAGGAATTAAAAGTATTAGGAGCAGCAGGAGTAGTTGAAGTAGGTAACGGAATTCAAGCTATCTTTGGTGCAAAAGCAGATGCTTACAAAAATGAAATAAAAAATATCTTAGATATAGACTAATTTAGAAAAGAACTGAGAATCAAATTTCTCAGTTCTTTTTTTAAAAATAATAATTAATTTATATTATTATATGAAAATCTTTGTGAAATTAATATTTTTTTATGAAACTATTGGATAATAAGTGTTAAATTAGTAATGTATATATAAAAAAGTTAAGTTTAAGCTATATATAGATTAAAATTTATTAATGCTTAAGAGAGGAGTATATAATGAAAAAAGTAAAACTAATTATTATAATTACAATTTTAATCTTGTTATCAGTTGTAATATTATATATAAATAGAGCTAAAACTTTTCCTCATAAAGAGGAAGAAGTAGTAGAGGTTACAAATGCAGATCTTGCTTTTGCTGTTTTGGGAGATGTTCATGAGAATATAGAGCATTTTGAAGAGGCAATAGATGATTTTTATAAAATAAATGCTAATATGGACGCACTGATTTTAAATGGTGATGTTGTAGATCAAGGTATAGAAGAGCAATATGATTCTGTAAAAAAAACCTTAGAAAAGAATAAGGAAATATTGCCTAGTACAATTATAAAAAATATAGGAAATCATGAATTTTTTGATTATGATATTGAGACTAATTCAAAAGATGAAGTTCAAGGCTTTATTAATAAGTATTTAGAATTTTCAGGGGAAGAAAAAGTATATCATGATAAATGGATAAATGGATATCATTTTATTTCTTTAGGCTCTGAAGATGGAAATTCTGAAACTATGAATTCAGTAACAGCATTTTTATCTAAGGAGCAAATAGAATGGTTTAAAGAGAAATTAGCTGAAAATTATGAAAAAGGAAAACCTATATTTGTGTTTTTGCATCAACATTTAGAATATCCTAATAGTTCTTGGATTGGGATTCAACAAGCAGAAGAATTAAGAGAAATATTATCAGAGTATAGGGAAGTAGTACTATTTTCATCACATACACATAGAGATATAGATGAAAACAGTATATCTTTAAATAAGCCATTTACAATAGTTAATACAGGAGCAATTCACTACACTTTAGTAATTGATTCCTATGGGAGAAATGGAGTTAGAAGAGAAGATGATTATATTAATGGAATATACGTTGAAGTTAATGGAAATGTTGTTAGTATTAAGGCAAGAGATATAAAAGAAAAGCAATGGAGATATAAGGTTGAAGTTTCAAATTAATTATTTTAAGATATGGGGGTGAGATTTATGGATATAGGACTTATAGGTTTTGGCGGAGTTGGAAAAGCCTTCGTAAAGCTATTAATAGAAAAGGAAGACAGACTTAAGGAAAAGGGATTAAATTTAAATCTTAAATATATTATTAAAAGTGATGGTGGAATTTATAATAAGGAAGGAATAAATCTTAAAGATATAGTAAGAAAAGAATATAACTTAAGAGATTTAGATTTTAATGAAGATATAAACATAAATACTATTATTAATAATAATGATATAGATACATTAATAGAACTTACAAGTACAAATATAGAATCAGGGGAACCAGGATTAACTCATGTAAAGCTAGCACTTGAAAATGGGATTAATGTAGTTACAGGAAATAAGGGACCAATAATTTTAAAATATAAATATTTAAAAGAAATAGCAGATAAAAATAATGCTAAATTAGGAATAGGTTGCACTACTGGAGGAGCTTTACCTTCTATAAATGTAGGTAGCTTTGATATAGCAGGAGCTGATATATTATCCATTGAGGGTATTTTTAATGGGACTAGTAATTTTATTTTATCTCAAATGTACGAAGAAGAAATTGAATACGAGGTTGCTCTAAATAAGGCTATTTCCTTGGGAATAGCTGAAGCTAATTATAAATTAGATGTGGAGGGCTTTGACACTGCAGTTAAAATTTTGATTTTATCAAATGTTTTAATAAATTCTAATTTAACTTTAAAGGATATAGAAATAGAAGGAATAAGTTATTTAAGTAAAGATATTATACTAGAAGAAAAAAATAAAGGAAATAAGATAAAATTAATAGGAAAAGTCTATAGAGAAAATCATAAGATAAAGGCTTATGTTAGAACAAAAGCAATAAATAGTGAACATCCATTGTACTTTGTAGATAATAAAAATAAAGGTGTGTATTATAAAACGGATACACTAGGAGACTTAAGTATAATAGGTGGGGCATCAGGAACAATTAATGCAGCAGCCTCTATTTTAAGAGATATAATTAATTTAAAATATTAAAAATCTTTGAATAAGGAAGAGAGTATGAATAAGGAAGAGAAAAAGATATTAAGAAATAAGATATTAATTATAAGAAATTCCCTAGATAAAGAAGTTAAGGAAGCTATGGATGATAAAATATATAATAAGCTCATAACGTCAGACTTATATATAAAAGCTAAAAATATATTTATATATTTAAGTTTTGGTAGTGAAATACAAACTAATAATATAATAACTAAGGCATTAAGAGATGGAAAAGAAGTCTATATACCGAAAGTCTACAAAAAAAATAAACTTATGAAGGCAGTTAGGTTAAAATCCTTTAATGATTTAAAAGAAAATTCCATGGGTATATTAGAACCTATTGATGATAGTAATTATATAGATAAAAGAGAAATAGATCTTATTTTAGTTCCAGGTGTAGTCTTTGATTTAAATGGAAATAGAATAGGGTATGGCGGAGGATATTATGATAGATATTTACAAGATATAAAAGAAATAAGAAATAAAGTAGTATTAGCTTATGATTTGCAAATTGTAGATTCTATTAATCCAGATATTCATGATATTGCTTTTGATTATATAATAACTAACACTAGATTAGAAAAAATTATAAAAAATAGTTGAATTTATAAAGAGTTAGTGTATAATAGGAATATAATTAAATAGAAATGTAACTTTATTAAGAATGGTGGAGGGACTGGCCCTATGAAACCTAGCAACCTACTAGATAAGGTATTTATCCTTTAAATAGTGTGGTGCTAAATCCTGCAAGCTTTGGCTTGATAAATAAGGTGATTTATTATGATTTATTTTATAATATTGAATTTAGAGGTTGCTTCTTATTTGGAGTAACCTTTTTATTTTTTTAGCAATAAGCAAAAAGGGGGCATTATTTATGTTAAAAAATTGGGAAAAAGGAACAATATGTATTCAAGGTGGCTATACACCAAAGGCTGGAGAGCCTAGAGTATTGCCAATATTTCAAAGCGCAACATATAAGTATGATGATCCAGATCATTTAGCAGGACTTTTTAATTTAGAAGTAGAGGGACATCTATATAGCAGAATATCTAATCCTACTGTAGCTGCGTTAGAAGAAAAATTTGCTCAATTACAAGGAGGAGTAGGGGCAGTAGCAACTTCATCTGGTCAAGCTGCTATATTATATTCAATATTAAATATATGTAAAGTTGGGGATCATATAATATCATCATCTAGCTTATATGGAGGAACTGTAAATTTATTTACTGTTAATTTAAAGAAAATGGGTATAGAAGTAACTTTCGTAGATCCAGAAGCTAGTAAAGAAGAAATAATTTCTTTAGCAAAAGAAAATACTAAAGCAATTTATGGAGAAACTATAGGAAATCCAGGATTAAATATTTTAGATTTTGATAAGTTTGCAGAAGTATCAAAAGAATTAAAAATACCATTTATAGTAGATAATACTGTTGGAACACCTTATTTATGTAACCCATTTGAGCATGGAGTAAATGTAGTTGTACATTCTACTACAAAATATGCTGATGGTCATGCTCAAAGTATTGGAGGAATAGTAGTAGATGGAGGAAACTTTGATTGGAATAATGGAAAATTTAACGAGTTTACAGAACCAGATCCAAGTTATCATGGCATAAGCTATGTTGAAACCTTTGGGGAAGCTGCTTATATAACTAAGTTAAGAGTAACTTTAGGTAGAGATTTAGGAGCTTGTCAAAGCCCATTTAATGCATATTTAACTAACTTAGGGCTTGAAACTCTTCATTTAAGAATGGAACGACACTCACAAAATGCTTTGGAATTAGCAAAATGGTTAGAAAAACATCCTAAAATTAAGTGGGTAAACTATCCATATTTAGAATCAAGTCCAGAATACAATAGAGCTAAAAAGTACCTTAAGGGTGGTGGAAGTGGACTATTAACCTTTGGAATAGATGGTGATATTGAAGTAGCAAAGAAATTTACAAAGGCACTAAAATTAGTGGCATTAGTAGTAACTTTAGGTGATGTAAGAAGCTGCTTACTACATCCAGCTACAACAACTCATAGTCAATTATCAGAGGAGGAACAAATAGCAAGTGGTGTTACTCCAGACTTAATGAGAGTTTCTATAGGGGTAGAAGATATAAAGGATATAATTGCAGATTTTGAACAAGCACTAGAGTCTATTTAATAGAAATGAAAAAGTATCATTAATATTTAAATAATATAATTGTTAATTGAAAAACATATTCTTATAAACTATAATATAAAATTATAATTAAGGTGCGGTAAATTAGTTTACCTTCCGGTAAGGAGTGTTTTTATGTTTAATAAAGAAGAACTTCAAATTATTAATGAAGCAGTAAAGATGTATGAAGAAAAGACAACTAAACTTTTAGAATCTAGTACTAATAATAAAGATAGAATGGTTGCTTATAATAGAAAGCAAAAGAAGGTTTGGCTACTTCAAAATAAGCTTAAAAAATTAATGCAAGAAAACAAATAGAATATAATATATTAAGGAGCTACTTCAATAGCTCCTTAATTTT
>NZ_JBNPON010000087.1:0-9878 GCF_050315195.1 Clostridium sp. SGI.024
TAGTATAATCATTTATTATTTGAATTATAGTTAGATTCTACTTGTTTCCAATTAACTACATGCCACCAATTATCTATATAATCTCCACGTTTATTTTGATATTTTAAGTAATATGCATGTTCCCAAACATCAAGACCCAATATAGGAGTTAATCCTTGAGAAATTGGGGAATCTTGATTTGCAGTAGAAATAATAGATAAGTTTCCGTCTTTATCAAGAACAAGCCAAGCCCATCCAGAACCAAATCTTCCTAAGGCTGCATCTTTAAATTTAGTCTTAAAGTTATCAAGAGATCCAAAAGCTTTAATAATAGCTTTTAATAAGTCTCCATTTGGATTTTGATCCTTTTCAGGAGACATTATTGACCAAAAGAAATCATGATTATAAACTCCACCTGCATTATTTTTAACAGTTTCCCTTATATCCTCTGGAACTGAATTTAAATCTTTTAGAATTCCTTCAAGGCCCTTTTTATATAATTCTGGATATTTAGCAATTGCCATATTTAGATTATCTAAATATGCTTTTTCATGCTTGTCATGATGAATCATCATAGTTTCCTTATCTATGTAAGGTTCTAATGCATCATAAGCATAGGGTAATGCCTTAAGCTCAAACTCTGAATCTCCTAAGTTATTGCTTTTTGCAGTAATTGTAGGTATTAATGTGATAAATGAAATTATTGATAATGATACTAAAAATAATATTGTATATTTTTTCTTCAAGTTAAGCACCTCCATTTTTAGTATTAACAATGAAAATGAATTTTATAAATAATAAGTATAAATGATATAATAAATATAATTTAAAGAAATGAGGAGAATTTATGAAGGAAATTGAAGAATTCATAGAAGATAATATGATAAGTATAATATATTTTAGTGGTTCCATATGTGGAGCCTGTGATGCTATAAAGGAAAAAGTTCTACATGTTATTAAGGATTATAAAGAAGTAAAATTTCTAGAGATTAATGCTGTAGAAAATAAAGAAATTGCAGCAGAATATAATATTTTTTCATTACCTATTTTATTGTTATTTGTTAATGGTAAAGAAACCTTAAGGGTAGGTAGATATTTCGATATATTAGATTTTAAAAATTCTATAGATAGATACTACAATATGATTTTTTAAGAATTCCTTAATAATTTTGAGAGTAATTTTGTAATTTATTGTTACTATCATTATTAACATAGGAAGTTACTTAAGCTACATTTAGATTTTAATTATAGGGGGACATATGAATAAGTACAATGTTTTAGTAGTAGATGATGATAAAGAGATTACAGAAGCAATAGAAATTTATCTTTTAAATGAAGGCTATAATGTTTTTACTGCTTGTGATGGAATTCAAGCATTAAGGATTGCGAGAGAAGAAGATATTCATTTAATAATTATGGATATAATGATGCCTAATTTAGATGGAACTAGAGCTACTATTGAACTAAGGAAGGAAAAAGAAATACCAATTATAATGCTTTCAGCAAAAACAGAAGATGCAGATATAATTTTAGGGCTTAATTTAGGTGCAGATGATTACTTAACTAAACCTTTTAATCCTTTAGAACTTATAGCAAGAGTAAATTCTCAAATAAGAAGATATACAAGGTTTTCTTCATTGAGTGATAATGTTAATGAAGAACTACTTACAGTAGGGGGTTTAGAGCTAAATAAAGAAAGTAAGTCTGTATTTGTAAATGGAAAGGAAGTTAATTTAACTCCTTTGGAATTTAAAATATTAAGTCTTCTTATGAGCAATTTAGGTAGGGTATTCTCAATAGAAGAAATATACGAAAGAGTATGGAATGAAGCACCTTATAATGTAGATACTGTAACTGTCCATATAAGGAGAATAAGGGAGAAAATAGAGGTTGATCCTAGAAATCCTCAATATGTAAAGGTGGTGTGGGGAGTTGGATACAAAGTCGACAAGAAATAAAGTTTTAAAAGATATATGGTTATGTATATCTACCATACTAATAATATTTTTTACTATTTATCTATTTAGATTAATAAGAGAGTATAAAGATTTTAAAGCATATTATGGCTATAATAGTATTTATGAAAATAATAAAGTGAAAAATATTTTTTTTGTGCTAGATATGAATTTGAATGATTATACAAAACTATTCTTAGATTTAGATGGAAGTATAAAAGAAGATGTTTATAAAAAGAAAACAGAAGAAAATAATAATGAAAAAGAACAAAGGATACAAGCCTTTGAAAATAATATAAGAGAAAGCGCAAAAGAAAATAACTTAACAGAAGAGGAAGTTAAAAACCAAATTGAACAAGAAAAAGAAATGATTATGAAAGAAAATGCTGTTGATAAGTATTTTGATTCCGTTAAAGAATTCACTTTAAATACTATTAATCAAAATACAAACATAGAATTTTTCATTAAAGATAAATCAGGAGCTAAAATTACAAATATAGTAGATGAAGATATAGAGGAACAAATAGAAAATAATACTTTTAAAAATAATAATGATTATTATTATATGTATTTGCCAAGTTCTAAATTGAAAGTAAATAATACTTTTTATTCTAATGAGCTAATAGATATATATAATTCAATAATACAAAGTAATGATGATGTAAGTAGATTTTATAGAATACCTAAGGAGTTAAAACAAGGAGATTTACTTTATAATATATCACTAGAAAGAGAAGAATTTTCAAGTATTTTGTATAAAAAAATAGCTGTTACAGCTGCATTTGGATCTTTAACTTTAATATTTGCTCTTGTAGCCTTTAGAAATAGAAAAAATAAAACTAGAAGTCTTATAGAAGATTTGTATATTAAGGTTCCAATAGATATAAGAGCTTTAGTTTTCATATGTAGTTTAGTTTTGATTAATTCTTTAATATTTAATGTAATACCTTACTATGAAAATAACTATTACTGCAATAGCATACTTTTAAAATCATGTATCCTTATTGCATTAGACTATTATTTCATAAAAGATTTAATTTTGATTTTAGAAAAGAAGAGGACTATGGGGAAGATATTAATATTTAAGATATATAAATATATTTTAAATATTATTAAAAGTAATGAATTTATAAAAACTAATAAATTTAAGGTAAGTTTTATTATAATTATTTCTTTATTAGCAATAATTTCTAGTTTTGTTCCTTTGTTATGGCCTTGGGCATATAGTATGATATCGTATTCTAGATTATTTTTATTTATATATATAATATTGTCAGCTTTATTTTCTTTAAATATATTTAACGAAATAAGAATATTAGAGTCTAATACGCTAAGAATAGCAAAAGGAAACTATAAGGATGACTTAAAAGAAGATAATATATTAATTTTAAAAAATATAGATAATAACCTTACTACTATTGAAGAGGGATTTAAAGAAGCCTTAGATAAGGCTATAACTAGTGAAAAGATGAAAAGTGAATTAATCACTAATGTTTCTCATGATTTAAAAACACCGCTTACATCTATTATTAATTATATTGATCTTCTTAAAGAAGAAAATATAACTGATGATAAAAGAGCTAGGTATATAGAAGTACTAGATATGAAATCTAAGAGATTAAAAATATTAATTGAAGATTTATTTGAAGCTTCAAAGGCTGTTTCAGGAAATATGAATTTTACAAAGGAAGACTTAAATATTGTTTCCTTATTAAGACAAGTTATTGGAGAGTTAGAAGAAAAAATAAATCATTCCCAGTTAGATATAATAACTAAGTGGCCAGAAGAAAAGGTGATATTATATTTAGATGGAAGAAAAACCTTTAGAGTATATGAAAATTTATTAAATAATATAATTAAGTATTCTATGAAAAATTCTAGGGTATATATTGATGTAATTAATAATGAAGATGAAGTTATAATTATACTTAAGAATATTTCAGCTTATCAAATTGATTTTTCTTCAGAAGAGATTGTAGAGAGATTTAAAAGAGGGGATAAGGCTAGAAGTACTGAAGGATCAGGGTTAGGACTATCTATAGCTAAGAGCATAGTAGAACTTCAAGGTGGAGAGTTTAATATAGAAATAGATGGAGATTTATTTAAAGTAATAACTAAATTTAAAAAAGATATTTAATAATTTATAAAAGGTTGAAACTTGTTTACTGGGTTTCAACCTTCTTTTATTAAATGAATACTATTAATCTTCCTTATTTAATAAATTATTAATATCAACTAAATCTTCATTGGAATTATCATTAAGTGTACTATTATTTTTATAAGAAAGTTGATTTATAGCTTGATAAATTTTTTCAAGTATATAATTCTCAATTCTCTTTGCTTTGTAGTATTTATTAAAAATAATAAAACTCCATATTCCTATAATAGCAAAGATTATCATAAATATAGTACCCATGCCATAAAAGACTATTTGAAAAATCTGTACCACTAACTCCATATTAGCATTCCTCCCAAAGTTGTATAAAGATATTATAACATATGCAAAAAGAAAAAAATGTATATTTATATAAATTATAATATTTTTGATTACTTATATATTTATATGGATATACTTCTAAAAGATACTAATCAGAAGGAGAAGTATATTATGAAGAAACTAATAATAGCACTAATATCATCAGCGTTTGTTGTTAGCTTTTTAATAGCTTTTATTGATGTTTCAACTCCAAAAACTGAAAATAATAATGATGAGGTTATATATTCAGTTTCACAAATCCCAAGAGATTTAAAAGTAGTAGGAAGTTTAAATAAAAGAGCACAAGATATTGTTACAGCAACTAGCAGGGGATTAGTAGAATTAAATGAGAATAATGAAATTAAACCTTCTTTAGCTGAAAGTGTAGAAGTAAGGGATGATGGACTAGAATATGATTTTAAAATAAGAAAGGATGTATTTTGGAGTGATGGAAGTAAAATAACTACAAAAGACATTGCCATGTTTTTTAGAGAAATATTAACAGAAGAAGATGAAGAAAATATTTCAGCTTTATTAAATGTATATGGAGCTGAAAGATTTAGAGAAGGGGAAGGATCATTTAGTAAAGAGGTTGGCATAAGTTATAGCGAAGATAATTTAGTATTTAGGTTAAATTCAAAGGATGATAAATTTATAGAAGAGCTTACAACACCACAGTATAGAGTTAGAAAAGATGTTTTACTTTGGGAAAATATAAAAAATAATTATAATGATTTAATATATTCAGGATACTACAAAATAGAGCAACTTAGTATGTCTGAGTTAATTTTAAAGAAAAATGATAATATAAATTTAAATATTGTAGATAAAATAAAAATAATCCCTTACGAAGAAGAAGAGGTGGCTATGGCTTCCTTTGAAATAGGTAAAAGAGATATAGTTATTAATCCACCAAAAAGTCAGTTAAGTAGATTAAATTCAGAAGGAAGATTAATTAACTTAAAATCAAATAGAGCTATGTATTTAACTTTTAATCCTAAAGGGACTACACTACAATTAGAAGAAAGAAAAGAGGTATATAATTTAATTAATAAGGCTCTTGAAGAATATGAGACAAATAATAATATGTATATTGAATTAGCGGATGGAAGCTATTTTAGGGAGGATAAAGAAGACCTAGAGAAGCTTCAAGCAAGGAAGGTAATGAGTAGAGATTCTACAGAAGATATAAAGCTTAAAGTTATTCATATGATAGCAAGAGAAAGTAGTGAAAATAAAGAAATATGTGATTTCTTAGTTTCCTGGTTTGAAAATAACTTTAATATTAACTTAATATATGACTTAGTCAATGAGGAAGAGTTAAATTCTATTGATAAGGAAAATTATTATGATTTTGCATTAATTCAGGGAGAGTTAATACCTTCAAATGGTTCATCAATTTTTAATAGTTTAATAAATTTTTTAGATAATACAAATAAAGAAAAGTTTTTACAAGCTAAAACAGAGGGAGATAGAGTTAAACTTTTTTTTGATATAGAGGAAGAATTATTTAATAACTATAATGTGTTACCATTATTCTTTTATAATGATAATATTGCTATAAATAAAAAAATTAAAAACTTAGTATTAGATGGGAATGGAAATATTAATTTTAGTGAAATACAAAAATAATGGGACTGTCGCAACAGCCCCAAATTAAAATTATAAAATGTAAAGTTTAGGATTAACAAAGTAATTATAATTAAATTACTAAAGATATATTTATCTTAGAAACTCCAAAGAGGGGTTTCTTCCTTTATTTAACATTATTAATTATTTACTTTACATTGTGCGACAGCTCTATTATTTTACAATTTCATTATTATTATCTACATTCACTTCTTTAATAGTAGTTTCTTTTTCTCTAATATCAGTATCTTCATCTACAGTTTCATCATTTACTTCAAAATCATTATCATCAACAGAGTCATCATCAATAATCCTATAATTTGAAGTATCCGATACTAAATGAGTTTCTAACATAAAATCATTAATAAATAGAAATATTATTAAATTATATATATATAGATTTTTATAACTGTCAAAAGAAGAATTAGAAGAAGCAAATGAGTCCTTCTTTTTAGAATAAGTAACATTTTTCTTAAAGATTGGTGCTACCCCCAAACTTGATGGAGATTGGGTATTAGACATCTTAAAAAAGCCTTCATCAAGCATATCAGATGAGTTAAAGGTTAGCCCTCTATAGCGTTCAGCATCATCTAAAGTAGGAGCATCTGGCCAAGAAGTTACTATTCCAGAATTAATAAATAGCTTTCTATATAACTGAGAAAGCATATTTTTATATTCCATTTCCTTATTATCATCTTTAGAATACATAAATAATGCTAGAAAGTAAAAAGTTATATCAAAACAACTATATTTTAATTCTTTTTTGCTTGAAAGTTTTAAGAAAATATCCTTATCATCATCATATAGGGATAATAATTTATTTATTATATTTTTTGCTTTTTCATTAAAAGTAATCATTTGAGTATGTTTAAATGACAGCATTAAATTTATTGCAAATAATGAAGCAAAGTCTAGTGAATCAACATAATAATCTTTTTCATCAAATTTGTTAATTAAGAAATCTGTTAAATCTATGATTAATATTTTAGCATCAGTATTTTTTGAATTGCTATAAAACATATTAATAGCAGTTAATATTTTACATATTTCTTCAAATGAAGATTCATATATTTTTTCTTTAAACTCAATAAGTGTGTTTAGTATTTCAATTGAAAAGTTATTATAATCTGTTGAAAGTTTATCTTCGGGGTATAATATTGAATATAGATTGTATGCAAACATCATAAATGCTTGGTCAGAGAATTTAAATTTATTATTTTTTTCTACAATATTAAAGCCTTTATAATTGTTTTCAGATAAGTTCTTTTTTTCAGTAAAAATGCCTTCATTATTTCTAAGGTTAATTGAATAAAATTCAAGTTGTCTTTTAGAAAGTTTTTTATACACCTTAGAATAAGAATATAATTTTTCATCTACATCTTTAAATCTTGAATAATAAGTAGATAAGTTAAGTATACTTGTAGTTAATAGTGCATTAGTTGTTGGACAAATTTCCTTTTTGAAAGATTCCTCATCAAAGCCATTATAGTTCTTACTATGAATATAGTTTGGAGATGCCTTTCTATATATACATAGTAGTGGAGAAAAATTGGTAGATGTGGTAATATCAATAGAGGATGATAATTTTTTATAATTCTTAGTAGAATCAACTAATCCACATTTTGATTCTAAAACTAAAGTCCGTATGGCCTCTTTTGACAAATGGAAAAGTTGGCCATTAATTTCTTTATAAGATAATTTATTCATTCTAAAATAGGGTCCTATATATCGCAAATTTTTCACCTCTTCATTAATCCTCATATTAATAATATGAGTTAAAAGTTAAAATAGTGCATAAATTTTTATAGTATTAAGAAATGGAGGTAATAGAATGAGAATTGATGGAAGAAAAAATGATCAAGTTAGAACAACGAAAATTACTAGGGGATATACAAAGTATGCAGAAGGATCAGTATTAATAGAGGTTGGGGATACAAAAGTAATTTGCACAGCATCTATAGAAGATAAGGTTCCACCTTTTCTAAAAGGTCAAGGTGAAGGTTGGATAACTGCTGAATATAATATGTTACCAAGATCTACTGGAACAAGAAAGGTTAGAGATATAGCTAGATTAAAAATAGATGGTAGAACTATGGAGATTCAGAGATTAATAGGCAGAGCATTAAGATCTGTTATGGATTTAAAGGCCCTTGGTGAAAAAACTATATGGATAGATTGTGATGTAATACAGGCAGATGGTGGTACTAGAACAACTTCTATTACTGGAGCTTTTGTAGCTTTAGTAGATGCTGTTAATAAGCTTCATAAAGAAAAACCTTTCGATGTTTATCCTATTAGAAAGTTTGTAAGTGCCACAAGTGTAGGAATCCTTAATGGAGAAAAAATACTAGACCTATGTTATGAAGAAGATTCTAATGCTAAAGTTGATATGAATATAATAGCTACAGATGAAGGTGAATTTATAGAAATTCAAGGAACTGGTGAAGAATCTCCTTTTAGTAGAAATGAATTAAATGAATTACTAGATTTAGCTCAAAAGGGAATTAAGCAAATGGTTCAAATTCAAAAAGATGCATTAAAAATGGATGCACTATGGATTGGTACTGGAGGAAAATAATTTATGAAAAAATTAGTTATTGCTAGTAATAATTTAGGAAAAATAAAAGAGATAAAAAGAATTTTAAGTGATATTGAAATTGATGTTTTATCTTTAAAGGATATGAGTTTAGACATAGATGTTGAAGAGGATGGACTTACTTTTGAAGAAAATGCAAAAAAGAAAAGTATAGAAATATATAAAGAGTTAATAAAAAAAGGTGAAAGCAATTTTATAATTATGTCTGATGATTCTGGGCTAGAAGTGGATTATTTAAAAGGTGAACCGGGAGTTTTTTCAGCAAGATATGCTGGTGAGCATGGTAATGATAAAAAGAATAATGAAAAACTTCTTTTAAATTTAAAAGGAGTTGATTACCAAAATAGAAAAGCAAGGTTCGTTTGTCAATTAGCAATTATAAATGATAAGAATGAGTATAAAAGTATAAGAGGTACAGTTGAAGGGTATATATTAGAAAATGAAAAAGGTGAGGGTGGCTTTGGCTATGATCCACTATTCTTTTATGAACCATTAAATAAAAGTTTTGCTGAACTTACTATGGAAGAAAAAAATAAAATATCACATAGAGGTATTGCACTTCAAAAAGCTAAAAAAATAATAGAAGAATTATTATAGGAGGGGGTTAACGGTAAAAATGAAAATTGCTGTTATAAGTGATTCCCATTATGAAGCTTCTAATGTAAATGCAGTAAAGAAATATCTTCATGATGTTGATATTTTAATACATTGTGGTGATGGAGCTCCCGATATTAAAATCTTAGAGACTGATTTTAATGGAGAAATATATGCAGTTAAGGGAAATTGTGATATTAGTAATGAATATCCAACTGAAAGAATCATTGAAGTAATGGATGTAAAAATATTCATAACTCATGGAAATATGTATAATGTAAAATATGAGTATAACACTATATTTTATAAGGGAAAATCAGTTGGAGCTGATATAGTGCTTTTTGGCCATTCACATAAAGCACTAATAAGTAATTATGATGGGATTACTATAATGAATCCTGGAAGCATAACTTTTCCCTATGGAAGTATGAAAAGAACAATGGGATTTATAGAAATAGATAATGGTAAAAAGCCAGAATTATATATTCAGGAAATATAGTTATAAAGCTAAGCAATCCGTTTCATTGTTGTATAATTTATATGTTTTATGTAATAAACATATATTTATATTAATTTTATTTAAAAAAAGCTATTGACGGATTGCTATTCCTATTGTAGAATAAACATTGTCGCTGAGAGATATTAGATA
>NZ_JBNPON010000088.1:0-9786 GCF_050315195.1 Clostridium sp. SGI.024
AATATATTTAAATCTATAAATATTATATGTACTAATCTTTAAAATGTCAAAAGGCACTACATTTTGTCCTGTAGTGCCCCATAGTCATAGTCAATTAAAATAAATAACCTCTGACTACAAATCTATTATTTGTTGCTAAAAATATTTTTATTCACATTAAAGCTCTTATTTCTAATGAATGTTTTTGTTAATGTAGAAACCAAAATTATACCTAGTGCTAGTGCTCCTGCTGAAGCTATAGTCTTGATTCCTATTTCTAAAGATTTCATAATATCTCCAGTTATTGCTTCTACCATTGTATAATACATTCCTCCTCCTGGAACTAAAGGGATTAAAGCTGCAATTACAAATGTAGTTACTGGAGTCTTTAAAATTCTTGCAAATATTTCTGAATATGTACTTAGTGCTAGTGAAGCTAAAAATAAGGATGTTATATCAGAATAGCCAAAGCTTAAGGCTAACTTATATACAAACCAGCCTAAAGCACCACATATAGCTGCGAAAATTAAATTTTTACCTTTTATATTAAATACTATTCCGAAAGCAAAGGCTGCTATAAAAGCAGATAAAACCTCTAATATCATTTATATACCTCCAAAGACACTTATCCAAAAACTTAAAATTACACCTGTTCCAACTGCAACTGCTATAGCTGTTAAGAAGGCTTCTGCACCTCTTACAAGTCCTGATACTAAGTCTCCAGCAACTGTATCTCTAATAGCGTTAGTAATTGCAAGTCCTGGAACTAAAAGCATTATAGAGCCTATAATAACCTTGTCCATATCATTTGCTAAATTTATTTTTATAGAAATTATAGCTAATAAAGCTAAAATACCAGCTGATATGCTAGTATTAAAAAAGGAATTAATTCCAAAATTATCACACTTAATAGATACATATTTTACTGCTAGTCCAATAAAAAATGCTGCTATTGCATCTCTTAATGAACCTCCAAACAAAAATACAAATCCAAAAGCTCCTATTGCTGAAAATAAAATTGTTGTTTTATTTGAGTATCTTTTTTCATCTTCAATTTCTTTAAGAGCTTCTTTTAATTCTTCTAATGTTATATTATCTCTATTTATATTTCTTGCTAAATCATTTACCTTATGAATTTTCTGCAGATTAACTGAACGATTTGAAATTCTTTCAACTAAGGATTTTATTGATCCATTCTGCGATACAGAAGATATTATTACAGTTGGAGTTGCAAAACTACTTGCAGATTCTACACCTAAAGATGTACAAATTCTATTCATAGTTTCTTCCACTCTATATGCTTCTGCACCGCTCTCTAACATTATTTTGCCTGCATAATTAGCTACTTCAAGTATTTCATTTATCTCCATATTTTGTCCCTTCTTTTTTAAATTAACCTCATATATTATACAATCCTATATTTCTCATGTCTATATAGATTTATGAAATTATAATATCTATAAATAATAAGAATAAAGAACTTTAAATTAAAGAAAAAAACTCCTATAAAAGGAGTTCAATGCTTTATTATTTTTAGTATTTCATTTTATATTTTAAGTATAAAAATTATTAAATACCCTTAATAATTATATCTATATCTTCTACTGATGCATTTCTAATTGTAAAGATTATATCCTCATCAATTCTAAGTTTAGTTTCATTATTATTAACCTTTACCTTATTTAAACTAATACCTGAATTACCAAATTCTCTATATCTAGTTGGAGATACATCTACATTAAATAATCCATCCTTTGCTCCAGTTATCTTTAATGAACTGCCATCTAAACCACTATCCTTTATCTTTAAAGTAATAATATTATTACCTTTAAGTACTACCTTATCTTCTGGCACTCCCATAACTTCAACTTCCCCAGTTATAGTCATCCATCCTCCACTAAGCTTTGATTTAGCTAATATGTTAACACTATAATTTCCTGTAACTCTTGATAATAATTGTCCAAGCTCGTAAATATTTAAATCATACTTCATAATTTTTTTCCTCACTGTTTAATAAAATTTTCTTTATTATACTACAATTAATAATCATTATCCATATATTCTTTATTTATATAATTAATAAAGTCACTTATTTTATTTTCTCTACCATATTCCTCATATTGATGATAAGTTAAATATAAATGCTTTTTTGCCCTAGTCAAAGCCACATAGAAAGTTCTCATTTCCTCTTCCATATTATTAGATTTTAATGACATATAAGAAGGAAATACCCCCTGTTGTAGTCCACATATGAATACTGTATCAAATTCAAGTCCCTTGCTTTGATGAACTGTAATTATAGGTATTCTTTTTTTCTTAGTCCTATTTACAATTAAGCTTTCTAACTCACCATTAGATAATCCAGTTATTCTAATTATATCTAATAAAGAATCTCTATTACTTTTTTCTTTATCATCTAGTTCTTTTACTAATACATAAAAGTCTCTAAGCCTTTCTATTTTTTCATTTTCTTCTTTTTCTAATTCATTACTTCTTCCACTATATAATGTTTTTATATTAAAACCTTTAATTATATCAACTATTATATCCTGTGGTCTTTTATCTTTTGCCCTTTCAAATAATTCATTTAATGCTTTATTTATTTTAATAAAAGATTTTATATGTTTACTTACTAAATTAATTCTATTAAAAGAAGTTGGAATTAAATCTTCATTTATTGCTTTAACTAATAAATCTTTAGTTGCTAATATATCATCCATTGCATCATGACTAGGCTTATTCTTTGTATTAAAAACTTTACTTAAGGTTTCTAATTTATAATTCTGTAATTTAGTATGAAATCTTCTATAGATATCTAAAGTATCATAAAAAGTTTTAAATTTGGGGCCTTCTAATTTATTTCTACTAAGCTCACTTGTCAAAATATTAATATCATACTGAACATTATGTCCAACAATAATAGAATCCTTAGAAAACTCTACAAATTCTTTTAGTACTTTTTCCTTGTCTTCTCCTTTTTCTCTTAAAAAATCATCACTGAATCCATGTACCTTATAAGATCCTTCTACAGATTTTTTATTTTTTAGGAATTTTTCAAAACTATCTGTTACTTCACCTTTAGAATTAATCTTTATAGCAGCAATTTGTATTATTTCATCTTCTGTAACGTCAGTTCCTGTGCTTTCAACGTCAAAAACTATAACATTGTCCTTTTGAAATTCTTCTATTAATAAGGAATACTTTTCTCCATATACTTTAACATTTTCATCAATAAAATCAGTAAGTGATATTCCAACTTCTTTATATTCTTTAGATTCAATAGCCTTTAAAGTTGATTCTCCTATGCCTGTTGGCAGTCTTTTTACAATCCTTTTTAAACTAACATTATCATATCTATTAGCAATAAGCTTTAAAAAGGCTATTATATCTTTTATTTCCTGTCTTCTAAAAAACTTAAATTGATCAACTAATATAAATTCAAAATTAGCACCTTCATATCCTATTATATTTCCAAGCTCTCTACTTAAACTGATGTTGTAGTTATTATCTCTACTTAATATACAAGCTTTAGAAACATCTTCTCCATTTTTTTCTAATTCTCTAATTTCATCAAATATAAATCTAGCTTCTTCCCTTAAGTTTTTTGCTTTCCTTAGTTTAATTTTATCTCCTTTTTCATCTGTAATTGATGTAATTTTATCCTTATAAATATCAGAATACTTCTTATTAAATGCATTTTCTAAAAAACTTAAGGAACCATCTGTAATATACTTTGTTGATCTATAATTTTTAGTAAATATAATTTCTATTGGATTATATTTTTTTCTAAATAAATCTAATATTTTATCAGGCTCTGATCCTCTCCAACCATAAATAGTTTGGAACATATCTCCACAAAGTAATATATTGTTATGAGCAAATATTTTCTCAATTATTGAATATTCTAAGGTGCTAGTATCTTGGACTTCGTCTATATTTATATATTTAAATTGATTTTTTAAATTCTCTACTAATTTTTCATCTGTAAGTAATTCCTTTGCCTTTATTGTTAAATCTGCAAAATCTAATCCATGATTATTAATAAGTAGAGAGTTATATAATGTTACTAACTCCCCACCCTTACTTTCTAGGTAGTCCCTCATTTTCAAATCTTGATTTCCCTTATTGCTACAAATAGACTTAATTTTATCAGCTTGATATTTAAATATATTTTCAATTACTTTATTATAATTTTTTAAAGGCTCCTCTTCCTTTAGATTAAGTTTTGATTTTTGTATTTTAACTAGCTCTATAAATTGTTGCAATTTATTTACTGGGTAATTATTAAAATTACATTCCTTTATTATTTCCTTACAATCTTCTTCATCGAATACTAAGAAATCAGTAAATATATCTGTTCTTTTCTTAGCTTCACTTTTAATTAAATCAAAACAAAAGCTATGAAAGGTTCTAATAGTTATACCTTTGGCATTTTCTCCAACAACATCTTCAATCCTGCCCTTCATTTCTGCACAAGCCTTATTAGTAAAAGTAATACATAGTATTTCTTCAGCCTTGGCTTTATTTGAATTAATAATATTTGAAATCCGTCTGGATAAAGTATTCGTTTTACCAGTACCTGCAGAGGCAAGAAGTAAAATATTTTTTTCTAATTCATTTACAACTAAAGATTGCTCTTTATTTAAAGACATATTTTCAACTCCTAGTTTTATTTATATATCTATTTTATCATAATATTTAATATAAAAATGGAGCTGTACAAACAGCTCTCAAATTATTTTTTCCTACTTCCATCCTTATTGAATATTTTTCTTAAGTGCTTTTCATCTATTAATAGCATAAATAGTGTACCTATTAACATAAACATTAGTTGAAATGTTTCATTCAATAAAAAGCCTTTAACAAAATAAAATATTATACCTAAAAGTAAATTTATAAAACCCAATATAATCATGCTCAATCTACCAAATCTTTGAGCTTCATCCCATGTATCTTTATTCTTCATAGCCATAGGAGTTCTATAACCCATTACTCCATTTATGCTCTCTGGTGGAAATTTATATAATAAAAATCCACAAAAAGCAAATATAAATCCTGTTAATAAAAGTACCATTATATCAATCCCCTAACGATAGAATTATCATATATAATATTATAACACTCCAAAAAATTTACCTATATACAACTTTAAAAACTTGTGGTTTTTATTAAATTAAATTTCATTCTTTAATTCTTGTACTATATTCTTTCTTGATAAATTTATTGCAAAAGGAAAAATTATACTAAATACTAATATATAAATTAAGACTGAAAATATTAATATTGTCTTTCCATTAAAGCCAAGTGAAAATATTTTATCTGAAGACATAATGATTATGCTTATGATTTGCCCAGAAATTACTCCAATAATTAATCCTGATGTGATATATGTTAATACCTGGGTAACTATTACTTGAATTACACTCTTAGGTTTAAGTTCTAAAACTCTTAATAACGCATACTCGCTTCTTCTATTATTTATATCATTCATTAAGGAATTAATAGCACCTAAAACTACAATAAATAATATAGCTCCCATAGATATAATAAGTATCGCCCATCTTTGAAATAAATATTGTCTATTTTCATCTAGTAAATCATCAGTAATACTCCATTTCAATTCTGGATATTTACCTTTTAGTGTCTCTAATTCTTCTGCATAATCACTTGGATTTTCAGTAAATACTATTAATTTTTCAAATTTATTTATATGATTTTTTTCTAACTCTTCAATAATTTCCTTAGAAGCTTCACTAGTAAAATCTATAGCTATCTTTGCTCTATCGTTTGGAAGCTTATTCATATATCCAATTATTGAAAATTCACCAATAGGATAATCTATCTTATCCTCAATAGATTATCCATACTCACGTAAGGCTAAATTTATTTTATTTCCTATCTCCAAATTATTTTTATTAGCAAATTCTTCTGTAATTACAATCTTATCATTTAAATTAATATCCTTATCTACTTTTAATATATTATTTTCAATAAATGGTTTTATATCCATCACTCCAACTGATGCTAAATCATCAGATAAATCTGTTACAAGTCCTATGGAATTATTTATAAAGCTAACACTACTATTTTCATCTAACTTTTTAAAATCCTCCATTATTGAATAATCTAACTTTGAATCCAAATTTAGGACGCTTGTAACTGTTATATCCCCTGGATTAACACTTTTAGTATATTCTATATCATTCTTTTCTATTATATTAAATATGCTTGTTGAAAAGGTAATAACCATAAACAAAATAGATATAAATATTATAATTGAAGAATATCTTTTCACCTGTGGAATTATATTTTTTATTGCTATAAAGCTATACACACCCCCTACCTTTTTCACTGGTAAAAGTAATTTATTTAATATATATTGTATATTGTTCCTTAGGTAAATAATTGTTCCTATAATAAAAAACATTGAAGCTACTAAAGCATATACAGTACTACTCTCACTCTTTGATTTAAATACTACTCCATAGCAGTAAATACAAAATCCTATAAAATAAATAATATAAGGAACTATATTAGAGACTTTTTTAATATACAAGCTTTCATTTTCTTCCTTTATTTTTAAAGGTAATATTTTTGAAGATTTATAAGCTGGAATTAGCATCATAACTTCAATTATTATTGCAGTAATCAAAGTTATTAATATAGATATCCCAAAATTAAAGTTATATATTTCTATTTCAAAATTAAATAAAGGCTTTATTACATTTATAATTTTAGAATTTAAAATATAAGCTGTTATGAATCCTAATACGCATCCTATAACATTTATAAAAGTGCTTTGAACAAAAACTACCTTAAAGCATTGCCACCCACTTCCTCCAATTGATCTAAATATAGAAAAGTCTTTTCTGTATTTATATAAAAATGTATTAAAGTTAATTAAAATTAAATATCCACTCATTATTAATATAAGTGTACCTAAAATAGATACAAATATTTTTAGACTTTGAAGATTAGCTTTAACTGTCTCATTCTCTTCTACAATCTCACTTTCTATATCTTTATCTATTTCTTCTTTTATACCTGTTGCAAAATTTACTGTATTAACTACATCTTTATTAAGCTTTACCATAACTCCTGTAGCTATTCTTCCAGTAAATTCTCTAAGATTATTTATATCCATTATTAAAATATTAGGGATATCTAAGTTGTTTTTATCATTTTGTAATACTTCTTTAATAATGAAAAACTTATTTTCTATTTCTACTGTATCTCCCATACCTTTATTTAATCTTTGGGCTAGTCCTGTATTTATAACTATTGAGTTATCCTTAAGGCTACTAGTATATTTATATCTACTTTTACTTAAGTCATTATCTTCTAAGCCAGCTATATATGTGTCACTTCCTTCCACATATAAAAAGTCTATTAACACTTCTGAAGATTCTTTAACTCCTTCTTTATTTATAATTTTATCTACGGTTTCTTGTGTAAAATCTTTATGTGATTCTCTATTATAACTAATGGATATATCCATGTCTCCATAAACCTTATGAATATTATCCATAAGAGTTTTTTCTGAATTACTTATGAAATTAAACATACTAAGAAATATAACAAGAGCTATCATTATGCTAAATATTGAGGAAATTACTATAAATTTATTATACTTTATATTCTTAAATCCTATATCTCTTACTTTCCTAATCATACTATAACCTCATAATTTTCTTAAAAATATTCATAATAAAATCTATATCAGTATTATCTTTTTTAATCATGTACTCCTCAATTATTTCTCCATCATGGAAAAATAAAACCCTATCAGCATAACTTGCTACCTCAGGATCATGAGTAACCATAATTATACTTTTATTTAACTTATCTTTCATATTTTGAAGTACATTTAATATTTCTATAGATGTATTATAATCTAAATTTCCTGTTGGCTCATCTGCAAGTAGCAACTTAGGATTACTTATTATTGCTCTAGCTATAGCTACTCTTTGTTTTTGTCCTCCTGACAACTGAACAGGTCTATGTTTTCTCCAATTATATATATTTAACTCTTTCATTATTTCATTAGTTTTTTCTATTGATTCCTTTTCTTTAATTCCTTTTAAAATAAGTGGTAAAACTATATTTTCTTCTACTGTTAAATCCTTAAGTAAATTAAAATCTTGAAAGATAAAGCCAATGTTTTCTGATCTATATATACTTGCATTAGGCTCTTCATACATTTCAATTACTTCCTCATCTTCAAGCTTTATTTTCCCTGAAGTTGGTGAATCTAAAGCAGCTACTATATTAAGAAAAGTACTTTTTCCTGAACCACTTTTTCCCATAATAGCTAAGAACTCTCCATCTTCTAAGTATAAATTTATATCCTTTAATGCATTAACATTTGTATTAGAAGTTCTGTAAACCTTATATAAATTCTCTACAGATAATATTTTTTCCATTATTTAAACTCTCCTTATACCAATTAGCTAATAAGATAAAATAATGTTATTCATAAAATATCATTACATTTTATCTATTATTAATTCTTATATTTAACAGTTAATTTATGGTAAAATTGTACACTATATGGAAATTAATTTCAATTTTTCTCGCTATTTATATTTTATTAAAATATAAAATATTACTAATATTTTATAATAATTACCATTATGATATAATTATAAAAAAAGTTTTTGGAGTTGATACAAATGAAAGATAAATATATAATATTCTTCACTATATTTTTCAGTTTATATTCTATCTTAAATTATTATATAGGCAAGGTAATTTTAAAAGGACTTAAACTTACTATTAATATTTCACCTTTACCCTTTTGGATAGTATTTTGCACTTTATCATCATCATATATAATTTCTATGTCACTTACAAAATATTTATCTCAAAACCTAGCTAATTTCTTTTCATTAATAGGTTCTTATTGGATTGGTTTTATTATGTATAGTTCATTAGTCTTTCCCATTTTAGGATTAATAAACTTTATACTGAAAAAGACTTCTTTTTTTAATAATAGAGTTTACATAATGGAAACGATATTAGTAAACTTATTATTTATTATATTAATAGTAATTGGTAGCTATAATGCTAAAAGTTCATATGTTAAATCCTTTGATATTAAAATTAATAAAGAAAACTTAAAAGAACCACTAAACATCGTTATGGTTTCTGATATTCACTTAGGAAATATTATAAAAAATAATAACTTGAAGAATATGGTGAATGAAATTAATGACCTTAATCCTGATTTAGTAATTATAGCTGGAGATATTATTGATAGTGATATCACTCCATTTTTAAATCATAACATGACTGTAGAATTTTCTAATATAAAATCCAAATATGGAACTTTTGCAGTTTTAGGAAATCATGATATTTTAACTAAGGAAGAAGATACAATTGTAAATCTTCTTAAAGAAAACTCTGTTACTGTTTTAAGAGACGAATCTGTTTTAATTAATGATGAGTTCTATATAATTGGAAGAGATGATATAACAGTAAGTAGATATAGTAATAAGCCTAGAGCTACCCTAGAGGATTTAACAAAAGATTTAGATAAATCTAAACCATTAATAGTTATTGACCATAACCCAAAATATATAGATGAAAGCTTAGATGCTAATATAGATTTACAACTGTCTGGTCATACCCATAGAGGTCAAATAATTCCAGGCAATTTAGTTACTAACAAAATATTTGAAGTTGATTATGGATATTTAAAAAAGGATAATTTAAATGTTGTAGTTTCTTCAGGCTATGGTACATGGGGACCACCTATTAGGCTTGGAAGTAGAAGTGAAATAGTACAAATTAATTTAGGAATGAAAG
>NZ_JBNPON010000089.1:0-9780 GCF_050315195.1 Clostridium sp. SGI.024
TATATTTTTAAAATTTCAGATTTTATGAAGCTTTTGGGGGTTGAGAATCAAGCTAAATATACTGAAATTCCTAAAATAACAAAAGAGCTAATGAAAAAGGTCTTTGAAATTGAAGAAGGAAATAGAATAATTCAATCTGCCTGGCTTAGTGGAACAATTTATGAAAAGGGGACAGGTTGTGTAACCTTAAAATTCAACCCCGATTTAAAGCCATATATGCTAAAGCTTAACAATATGTTTACTCAATATAGATTAGCTAATATTTTAAGTATGAAAAGTAAATATTCTCCTAGAATATATGAAATTTTAAAATGCAATGAGTTTAAAAAACAAGGATATATTGATCTTCAGATTGAAGATTTAAGAAAACTTTTGAAAGCTGAAAATATTTATCCTAGATATAATGATTTTAAGAGAAAGATAATAGAACAAACTCAAAGAGAATTAAAAAAATTAAGTGATATAAGTTTTGATTTTGAAGAAATCAAAACTGGTAGAAAAGTAACTTCATTAAAATTTTATATTCACTCAAATAAAGTAAAAAAGACAACTGAAAATAAGATTACTCATCCCATAGATGAAGTATCAGCAACAGTTGTAGAAGATATTGAAGATGATATAATTTTACAAATAAGAAATATAATAAAACATGTATGTAATAAAAATATAACTGATAAAGCAGCAAATGAAATTTATAAATCTGCACTTGGAAATAAAGATTATGTTAATAATACGTTAGAGTTAATAAAGGAAGTAGCACAGTATTCTTTAACACAAAATATAAAAACTAGCTTCGTAGGATGGTTTAAGACTACGGTGAGAAATTATGAAAAGCCAATAAAAAAAGCAAAGCAACTTAAATTTAATAATTTCAAAGGTAGAGATTATGATTATGATGATCTTGAAAAGAAGCTTTTAGGATGGGATCAATAAAAAAATCCTTATACTCATTTTTAATATTGAGTATAAGGATTTTTTTATTGTCAGAAGATATAAATAAACTAATACATTTACGTACCTGAGATATTGAAATTACTATATTTTAGAAATTTTCATTAGACATAGAAAATAGCCTATATTTTTATATAATTAATTAGATTTTAAGCTCTTAATTAAGTTATCAATGGCTTCTTTATCTTTTCTTTTAATAGATTTAGTACTACTAGATATAAAATCCATATACTTTTTCATATAAAAGAAATCATTTCTAGTTTCAACTTCAAATTCAGGAGTATTATTATATATTCTTTGAGCAGCTATATAAAAATCAGATTTGTTTAAAGCATTATCAGTGTGTAAATTGAAATTTTTCATTGTTCTTTGAGCCTTTACTTTGGCTTCTTTAGCTTTTATAAATTCATTGTATAAGTTATAGGCCCTATGCTCTGCATAGCTATATATAATTATCTGTATTTTTTGAAAGTCAAGACCTAATGAATTTATTGAATTTAGTTGTTTTAAATATCCATATGCTGCTTTAAAGTTTCCAGTATCAAAAATAATAAATTCTAAGGTCTTATCTTTGATTCTAGCTATAACTTTTGATATGTTATATAAATTCTCAAATACCTTTTGAACTTCTTTAACCTTTGGACGTGTTATTTCATCTACGGATGTAGTTATTTTATTAAATGTTTTTTCAGTTTCAAGAAGTTCATTTTCCTTAATAGAGATTTTTTCATTAAAATCTTTTGCTATATTATTTATGTTACCTATTGCTGAATTTTTAATTAAAAAATTTTTATAAGCTGAACTCCTAAGTTTTTTTAAGTATTCAATTTCTAAATTTAATTCTTTGATTCCAGTTTTTAAAATTTTCTGAGATTTTTCATTTAATTCATCTTTAAAACTATTGTATTTTGTATCTAAGGTAAGATACTCATTATATTCTTTAGATGAATTTAAAAGATCTATCCCATTATTAATTTTATCTATGTTATCTGCAAAGTTCTTTTTTTCATTTTTTAATGTTTCAACTTCAAGCTTTAATTTTTTTATTTTTTCCTCAGTTTTTTTATACCAGTTATTATATATTTCAGTATTTCCATTATGATTTTTGAGAAAAACAATATCCTCCAGGGATTTCATAATAGATTCTTTATCAATTAACTCTTCACCTTGTGTTAACAAATGAAATTTATACGCTGAAGATAATAATTGCTTCTCTGTTGGATTTTTCTCAACCTTTTTTACACTTATTCTATTTTTTTTTACCTTTGAGAAATCTTCTTCACTATTTCTTAAATATAAGTATTTCATTGCAGTATCAGAAAGATAGATGTATTTATAGTTTTTATTTATATTTTCCATACCTATTAGATTGTTTTCTATCATTCCATTAACTATAGTTTGTCCACTAGGTATAAGTTTTTTAAATTGATCCAGAAAACAGTAATTTCCTGCTTTCATTATCATCTCTAAATAAGCTTTATACTTAAATTCGGCAGCTACAAAACTATCTAAGGAAATAATATCATCTCTTACTATAGCCTTCATTAGAAACACTCCATTCTTGAGCAACCAAGACTAGTTGCTATTTCTTGCTTAAGTTCAATTTCAACTCCAGTATAACTAGAACCAATACTTTCAAGGGCAATTAATTCTCCATTAACTTCAATTGCAGCATCAATGCAAGTCTTAAGTTCTCCAGCTCTATCGGGATACATTTCATAATACCTATCAATTAGTTCTCTTTCATGCTTCCAGGTATCTTGAATATTAGTATCTACTTTATGATAAACTTCTGTCAGTTTAATATCATGTTCAAGATGATTGGTTTGTGCTGCACAAAAACTTGTAATTCCAAATTCTTGCCTACAGTAGTCCTTCCCAACTTTATCAAGCTGAATTATAAGGTTGTTTTCGCCCCGAACAATATGTTCGGAAGTCTTTATATATCCACTTTTCTCTAGTTTTTTAAGTCTATCCATACTAATACCACAATACTCCTTAGCTTGACTTGAATTACATAATCCCGTCTTACTAAGCTGCTTAATAAGATCTCTATCTCTCCCAGTAACAACTTTTACAGTTGATGCCTTTCTTCCCCTAGCCATTAGCAAGCCTCCTTATAATAAGCTTTTCTTTATAAATTTTCTTATCAAGTATCTCGAATTCTTTACTGTTTTCTATAGATTCAACTATACATTTAAATTCATACGGCTTAATTTGCCCATTTTTAGTTTCATAGAAAGGTTTTTGAGTTTCTATAATACAAAAAGTCCTTGTAACACGTAAAAGCTCATATAAAACGAATTTGAGCCTATCTGGAGATATAAACATTAACACAAAGTTACAAAGCACTATATCAAATTCTTTATCTTCATAAGGCAATCCATAATTTATATCGTGCTTTATGAAATTGACATTAAATTTATTAGGTTTAGTACTAGGCTTAGGATCAAGTTTATCAATACCATATAAATTTTTAAAACCTAATTTATAAAAGAAATATAAATTTCTATAATGACCACATCCAATATCCAGTATTTTATTGTTTAAATTAAGTTCTTGGTGATATTTTTTTAAGAATAATAAATTATAACTACTATAACCTTCCTTTAGATGGTTACTTATGAGAAAGGACATACTCACTTCTCCCTTACATTTTGATTTAAACTTTCAAATTGGGATTAACTTGTTTTCGAGTCGTAGCCATTAAAACCAATCTTTGATTGGCTTGTTTTTGCGTAAAGCAAAAATTTTCATGGCCATTTCATTCGTCAGAATGTAATAGACCGAAAACAAGTTTATGTAGATAGATTTAACATTAATTCTATCTACATCTTTATATTTATTAATTTATTTATAAATAGTATATGTAAATTTTAATATATTATTATAAATCATAATAATACATTTTACTTACACATATTATATAATATGCCTATCTAATAAAAAAGCATTGAACTTTTGAATCATAATTAATTAATATTAGAAATGTTATCTTTTATCTAAATTGTATTTATTTATTAGAGTAATAGTCGCTTCTAATGAATCTCTGCTATCAACCCATATATCAGGTTCAAAACCTATAGCATCATTATTTTCGCCTTCTGCTCTTATAATTATGCCGTCACCAAAGCTTAATGTAACTTTAGAATTTGGTAATTGATAGTGAGATAAGTTAGTTACTAAATGACAACCTCTTGTATTACCACCTACAAAAATTACATTTTCCATATGACGTAAAGTGTCTACAAAACCTTCTCCTGATGAAGCTACATCTTTATCTATTAATACAAATATTTTATTCTCATTTTCAGTAAACTCACCCTTTACAGAAGAACTAAACCACTTTTCATATTCACCACTTTCTAATTCTTTCTTAAATGAGTTTAATACTTCTTCATTTTCTTTAGATATATGCTGCTCATTTTCTAACATATCAATTTCTTGTATTAAAACTAATCTACTCTTTTTTCTTATGTAACTTTTTGTATTATCAATATATTTACCTAAATAATTCTTTATCCATTGAAGATAATAACGATCAGAGCCGCCAGTATTTCCTCTTAAATCAATTATTAATATTGGTTCATCTTTATATTTCTGTCCTGATTCAATAAATAAGTCTAAGCTTTTATCAGAACTACTCTTAGGTCTCATACTATTTACATCTAGAATTGGTATTCCTTGAAAACTATCTTCTTTATATGCTATAGATTCTTCTTTATTAGCTATAAAATTCTTATTTATGCTTACTTGTTCTTTTAATTCTTGTCCATTTGTATCAACTAAAGTTATTTCTTTAGTAATAAATGAATCATTATTATTTACAAAGATTCCTATACTATAAGTTAAACTTCCATCTTCAGAAATGGTAAGTTTCATATAATTCTCTATATTACTATCTCCATCTATATCTTTAAGATAATATCTTTTATTATTTACATGAGTATAATATTTATTATTTTCATATGAAAAATAATAATCTTTGTTAACTGCAGTAATTAAATTTTTATTAGCATTTATTAATCTATTACCTGCTCGAAAGTGTCCATCCTTAATAATTGGTTCTAGTCCATTAAATAATAAATTTTCAATAGTATCATACTTTATACTTTCTTCATTCAATAATGATTCTAGTATATCTACTTTTACTTTGTTAAATACATCTTCTCCTCCAAAATACTCATATGCTCCATAGCTATACTTTAAAATATCAAAAGCTATATTTATGTCTTCTACTGCTTCTTCATATGGAATAATCTTATTTATATTACTTATATTCACACGTTTTCCTTCAAGTAATGATCCAGCTTTTTCTTTCGATATTACAGTCTTTTCATCAGTATATGTGATTTGGTATTTACTTAAATCTGTAGGATTACTATTGTTCACAAAATTTTTTCTGTTGCTATTAAGATTAAAAAGATAATTTTCAAATTCCTTTTCATTTGAATTAGGTAATGCTATTGTAAATATTAGTAGTATAGTGACTGTACTAATTAATAATATTTTTATTATCTTTTTCACATATCCTCCTTTTTATAAAACTTAATACCCACTATCTCAGTAACAACTTTTATAGTTGATGTATTTCCTCTCCTAGCCATTAGTAGTCAGTCTTATAATAATTTTTTCTTTATTATTTTTCTTATAAATTATTTGGGATTTTTTAAATTTTTCTATAATTTTGAACTACATAGTTATAGAAATAAATTTAAAAGGGCTGAATACACCCTTTTAAATTTATTTTAATAATTAATTAGATTTAGGTGAATTTCCATATGGCATTGCCTTAGCATTTCCACATAGTTGAGATGTACAATAACTTAAACCACATTCTGGAACATATGAGCGTCCACATTCTCCAAAATTGTATCCACAATAAAAATTCGCACATATAGCACGTTTAATATCTGTTCCCTTAACTAATTTAGTCATAATTAAACCTCCTTTACATAATTATATAAATATATTCTAAATATATTTATTTCACTTCAATACTTTTTACTTTTTTGTTTAATATTTCTTCTAGATCATATTTAAATTTTGAACATCTATTCCATCCTGTATTTATTCTATGATTAAAACATCCCCCCATACAAATAGGAATTATTTTGCAATCCTTACAATTTGGATCAATTGTTACATCATATAATAAGTATTTAGCAAATGTATTATTCATATCTACCTTTTCATTTTTCAAATCACCTATGCTATATTTATCAATACCTATATCTGACCAACATTTAAATATTTTTCCATCTGGTGCTATTACATAACTATTAACTCTATCTGCACCACATGAAGCAGTAACATGAAAAGGGTAATCTATATGATCATTTTTGTTTGTTTCGTTTATCTTATTTAAAAAGTTTTTATTCTCATTTATATAATTTTCATAATCTATACAAGCTTCTTCTTCATAACACCCATTATTAGTTTCTATAAACCCTAAATAGCAATATACTTTATCTAAAATACCTTTATCCTTAAAAATCTCTATAACTTCTTTTACTCTATCAATATTTTTTTTATCTGCATTTATTCTAATATCTATACTAATATCACTTGTAATTTCAAATATTTTCACAATATTTGAAATTATTGTATTGAAAGTTTGTTTCTTGCTATTAATTATAAATCTTCTTTCATCATGAATATCCTCTGGTCCGTCTATTGTAATTTGTAAATGTTTAATTTTATATTTAATAAGCTTATTAACAACTTCCTCCGTTAACAAATATCCATTTGTTACAATACTCGAATTATATTTAATATTTTTATCATTACATATATTAATAATTTTTTCAGATAATTTCTCTATAACACTAATTGCTAATAGTGGCTCTCCTCCATACCAACATACAGAAAGCTCTTTAGATTCCTCTAAATTACTTTTTATAAATTCAATTAATTTTTCTTGAATTTCTATGTTCATAGCTTGACCATCTCTTTTTCCCTTTTGATAACAATAAATACAATCAAAATTACATCTCATTGTAGGTGCTATAGTTAATCCTAGTCCACTTTTGCTAAATCGGTCTCTTAAAGATAATGATTTTATTATATCTAATTCATCAAATTCTTTATTAATTAAAATTCCTTGATCTAATAAATCATCTATTAATTGTTTGTCCTTTATATCTATATCATTACATTCAAATTGTTTATATTCTTCATATTCATTCTTGGAAATTATGGCTAAGGAATTTTTAAAAGAATTGTATGCTATTATCTCACTATCACTTCCCTCCTTATTATAAAATATATTAAATCTAGATGGTTTAAATTTAGACATACTCATTCCCCCTTTTTAACATAATATCATTTTTTTAATATTATGTAAATTTTTTGATGTTTTGGGATTTTAATGTATAATTATTTTGAAGGGGTGGTTATTTTGATAAAATTTTCTTTTAAATATATATTTACATATAAAAAGTATTTCTTTTCTATATTATTTTCTGCTTTTGTATTATATATAATTAACTTTATAACTCCATATATAAATGGAAAAATTTTAGACTCCATCCAAAGTACATATTTATCAACATCACTAAATTTTATAAACTTAATAATTATTTTCATATTTTTAAAAATTTTAGAGTTATATTTTAACTATATAAACCAAATAGTTTTGGTGAAATATAGAAGCAAAGCTTCATTTTTATTAAATAATTTTTTATTAAATCATTTAAAAAAAGTTAATATAATGGATATTAAAAAGTTTAATTCTGCTTATTTAACAGAAAGAATAAATAATGATTCACATTTATTGATATCATTTTTTATTGATAACTTATTTAATATTTTTCTTAGCTTTTTTCTTTTTATAGCTATTACAATTTTACTTTTTTTCTTAAATTCAAATATTGCACTTGCTCTATTTTTATTTTTTATTCCACTTCATTTTATATCACATTTTATTTTTAAAAATACTTTAAAAAGCTTAAATTTTAAAGTATTAGAAAGTCAAAGTAATTTTTTTATAATTTAAATCTACAATTAGAAAACATTGAGGCAATAAAGATTGATTGCTCTCATAAGCAATTTAATAAAAAGATTATTAACTCCTTTAACTCATTACTTGATTCTATAAAAAAATATACATCTATAAATTTAAAAATTAAAACATTTATATCTTTAAATAATAAATTTTCTTATTTATTTATACTTTTATATTCTAATAAATTAATAAGAAATAATGAAATTAGCATAGGTGATTTTCTTATTATTATTTCATATTTTGATATTCTTATTAATGAGATTAGTCTATACATTAATACACTTAATAGATATGCCGAAACGTCTAACTGTTATAAAAGAATAATTGAAATATTAAACATTCCTATGGAAAATAACGGAAAAATTAAATTGAGTAAAATCTCTACTATAAAAATTAATAATTTTTCTTTATTTTATGATAATAAATATATAATTTCAGATTTAAATTACGAATTTAAATCTGGTAATATCTATACTTTAACAGGAGATAATGGTAAGGGTAAAAGTAGCTTAATAAAAGCTATAATAGGATTATTAAATAAAAATATTTCAGGTGATATTTATTATGATAATATTCTAATTTCTGATTTAGATATAGATTATTTTAGAACTAATAATGTTTCAGTTTTAAATCAGTCCTTTATTTTAATTGATGATAGTATTTATGATAATATTACTAACTATGGTGAAATCAATATTCCTAATAATTTAAAATATTTTTGTGATAATCTTAATCTCTCTTCCTTTTTAGAAAATCTACCTAATGGCTTAAATAGCTTATTCTCTAAAAATCTATCTAATGGGCAAAAGGAGAAAATAGGTATTTTAAAAGCACTGATCAAACCTTATGATATCCTTATTTTAGATGAACCCTCAACTGGATTAGACATTAAAAGCGTAGGTAAAATTTCTAAGTTATTAAAAGATATCTCAAAAAATAAAATTATTATAATTGTAACCCATGATAAAACGTTAATGGAAATAGCTGATTTTAATTTATCTCTTTGATTTATATTTTTTCATTTTTTAATATTAGTACACATAGTAGTCCATATATTTCCTTTACCATTTTTCAATTATGTGTAGTTTTAATAAATTTCACCATATAAAGCACCCACTGAAAAGAATATAACTAAATTATTATGCTAAATTGAATTTTTGCAAAATTACTAAATATAATATAAAGCCATATTTTCACAATTTAAATTGTGAAAATACGGCTTTGAATTTATTTGAGTTAAATATATTATTCATTAATTATTTTATGAACCAATCCTACAGTTCAAGAATATATTTGAGCTATTTCTTTGATTGTTTTTCCTTGAATACCATACATTTTCATCCTTTCTTTTTCTTGATCTGAAAATCTTTCTTTTCTTCCGGCTCCACGTTCATTGTGTGATTTTTTATCTGGTTCTGCATTACTACTTTTTAATAATTTATTTTCATCTTTTAATTTTTGAATTTGACTCATATATATAGCCCCTTCATAAATTAATTATTGAACATTTCGCTAAAGATATCTTTAGTGAATAATAAAAAGCCAATGATTATAAATCATTGGCTTTTCAATTACACTAAATTCAACTTTATAGAAATAATAGTTTACTGTTTTATAAAAAAACTCTTTATATCATTAAAAGGAGTGATTTTATGGATAACGAACTATTTAATTTCCTAACTTCTCAAGGAATTTTTGCTTTGTTATTTGGATATCTATTGCTTTATGTTCTAAAGCAAAACCAAATAAGAGAAGAAAACTATCAAAGCATAATAAAGCAGCTTAGCGACACACTCCCAGAGATTCAAAATGATCTTGAGGAT
>NZ_JBNPON010000090.1:0-9732 GCF_050315195.1 Clostridium sp. SGI.024
TTAGTGGAAGTGTAGAATATATAATATATATTTTAGAAACTCCTAATGGGGTTTTTTTCTTTAATTTTATATTCTTCATTATTATATTATAAGACAACAACTTTTATATTAAAATTAAAAAAATTTTAGTGAGAGTAAGCTGATATAAGGGCTTTTGATATTACTTTAGCCATTTCCATAATTAAAAATAGTCTAATACTTCTATTAGTAAAAAAAATATCACTGTCACTAGAATCAACAATACCTATTATTGAGATTTGTCCAACTTCTGGCAGGGATTTTCCTACACCTTTTCCAGGATGAATTGGATAATCACGAATATGAATTTCACCTATAGAATCTTCTTCTCCTAAGCAAGCATCTATACCTATAATTAGTGCATTAGGGTGAAGTTTATTAATATAATTTAATTTATCTTCAATATTTAAAGCATGAATAGGAGATTGAAGTGTTCCAAAGACAGGTAATAAAAAATTATTTTCCACTAAAATACTACCTACAAGTGGACCAAGAGAGTCTCCAATACATTTGTCTGTACCTACACAAATTATTACAGTATTATCTTTTATATATTCTTTTATTTTATTAGCAATTTCCATGTAGGAATTATGATCATCATAATGTACTTTATGCTTCATTAAAATTCACCTCCTGATTATACCAATATATGTGGTAAGCAATTTAAATATAATAAAATGTATAAAAAAATATAAACAGGATAGTAATTAAATAAAGGTGGTGAACTATATGAAAAAGGTAATAATTTATATATTTACTATTATATTAGGTGCAAGTATACCTATTTATTTTTTACTTATTTGGGAGCCTCTAAAAAGTAAAGAGGTATTAAGTAATGAGATTTTTAGTGAAGATATAAATGAAAATAATACTTTAAATAAAAATAAAGATTTTATTAATGATTCTGTTGAAGTAGAAACTGTTTCATTAAAGCAAAGTATTTCAAATAGTTTATTTAATTATCTTGATAATGAGAGAAAAGAAAAGTTGAATGTAATTATGAAAAAATTATCTATTTTAGATTTAATAAAAATTAATGATTTTTTTATAGATAAAGACAACAAAGAACAAATAAAAAAAGGCGTAGAATTAGCTAAAAAGAGAATGAGTTCATCAGATTATGAAATATTTAAAGATATACTAGAGAATTCTATAAATTCAATTATTTTAGACTAAATTTAATAAATAAAATATAATAAATATAATTTTAAAAAAGATAATAGTATTAAATGTGAGGAAATGAAAGAAAAATAGAATAAAATAACTGTAATTCAGTTAAATGAATAAATATTAAACTTGAAATTAGTAAATAATAAATATATACTAGTCATTGTCAGTCGAGCGAGTAAAATCCAATGACTGAAAATAATAAAATAAATTTTATGGGGGAGTTCCCGAGTGGCCAAAGGGGGCAGACTGTAAATCTGTTACGTTTCGTTTCGATGGTTCGAATCCGTCCTCCCCCACCATTTAAATTTATTTGAATATGCTGGCATGGCTCAACGGTAGAGCAGCTGACTTGTAATCAGCAGGTTGTAGGTTCGATTCCTATTGCCAGCTCCAAAAAATGGGGGAGTTCCCGAGTGGCCAAAGGGGGCAGACTGTAAATCTGTTACGTTTCGTTTCGATGGTTCGAATCCGTCCTCCCCCACCATTTTAAATTTGATTTGTGTATGGAAGCATAGCTCAGCTGGGAGAGCATCTGCCTTACAAGCAGAGGGTCACAGGTTCGATCCCTGTTGTTTCCACCATATATGCTGGCATGGCTCAACGGTAGAGCAGCTGACTTGTAATCAGCAGGTTGTAGGTTCGATTCCTATTGCCAGCTCCATAAATAAGGGGGAGTTCCCGAGTGGCCAAAGGGGGCAGACTGTAAATCTGTTACGTTTCGTTTCGATGGTTCGAATCCGTCCTCCCCCACCAAAACAAAAAGTCGTATTTCATAAGAAGTACGACTTTTTGTTTGTTCATTTATTACGACTTTTTGAAATGAATAATAAAGATTAAGGGCATCTATAGTATAAATACAGAGAAGAAAAATAAGAAATATTTTTATAAAACAAATATTCAGAATAATATGTATTGTTCTTGACGAATAATTTTAAAAATGATATAATCTGAAAAGTAAAATTTGATATTAGTTCTTATCAAGAGAGGTGGAGGGAAAGGGCCCTATGAAACCCGGCAACCTACTTCATTCATTTGAGTGTGGTGCCAATTCCAGCAATATAATTTTGCAAGATAAGAAAAGTTATGATTTTTAACATCTCTTCTTATCGAAGAGATTTTTTATTATATAGCTAAATTTTTAGAATTAATATCAAAAAAAAGAAAGGAGATATTAATATGAAAAAATTATTTACATCAGAGTCAGTTACAGAAGGACATCCAGATAAAATTTGTGACCAAATATCAGATGCAGTCTTAGATAGTATCTTAGCAAAAGACCCTATGGCAAGAGTAGCCTGTGAAACTGCTGTTACTACAGGAATGGTTTTAGTTATGGGAGAAATATCAACTAATTGCTATGTTGATATTCCAAAGTTAGTAAGAGAAACTATTAAAGAAATAGGATATGATAGAGCCAAATATGGTTTTGACTGTGAAACATGTGCAGTTTTAACTTCTATAGATGAGCAATCAGGTGATATAGCTATGGGAGTAAATGAAGCTTTAGAATATAAAGCGGGAGAAAAGGATAATGTTGAAGCTGTTGGAGCTGGAGACCAAGGTATGATGTTTGGTTTTGCAACTAATGAAACAGAAGAATTTATGCCATTACCAATAGCTATGGCTCATAGATTATCAAGAAGATTATCAGAAGTTAGAAAAAACGGAACTTTAGCATATTTAAGACCAGATGGAAAAACTCAAGTTACTGTAGAGTATGATGATAATAAAGTATTAAGAATAGATACAATCGTTATATCAACACAACACAGCGAAGAAGTTTCTCAAGAACAAATTAGAAAAGACCTAATGGAACATGTAATAAAAGCTGTAGTTCCAGTTGAATTATTAGATGATAAAACTAAGTATTTTATTAACCCAACAGGTAGATTTGTTGTTGGTGGCCCACAAGGAGATAGTGGTTTAACAGGAAGAAAGATAATTGTTGATACTTATGGTGGATATGGAAGACATGGTGGCGGTGCTTTCTCAGGAAAGGATCCAACTAAGGTTGATAGATCTGCAGCATATGCAGCTAGATGGGTAGCAAAGAACTTAGTTGCAGCAGGGGTTGCTGATAAATTAGAAATACAATTAGCATATGCTATTGGCGTTGCTAAGCCAGTATCAATTGAAATAGAAACATTTGGAACAGGTAAGAAGTCTGAAGAAGAAATAGTTTCAATTGTAGAGAAGATATTTGACTTAAGACCAGGTGCTATAATTAGAGATTTAGACTTAAGAAGACCTATCTATAAGCAAACTGCAGCTTATGGACACTTTGGTAGAATTGATTTAAATCTTCCTTGGGAACAATTAAACAAAGTAGAAGAAATAAAAAAATATTTATAAAATATATAAATTAAGGAGCTGCTTAGGCAGCTCCTTTTTATACTAATACTTTTCCGCCAACTATTACATTTTTGATGTTAATATCTTCATCAAATAATAGTAAATCTGCATCATAGCCTTCTTTTATAAGGCCTTTTCTATCTTCAACTTTACAGTGTCTTGCAGCATTATAGCTAGCCATTTTAACAGCTTCATATAATGGAAGTCCAACGTTTTTATAAACATTATGAACCGCTCTATCTAAAGTAAGAATTGAACCTGCTAAGCTTCCACTTAATAATCTTGCAGCACCATCTTTAACTTCAACATCTTGACCACCTAAAGCATACATACCATCAGACATTCCACAAGCCATCATAGCATCTGTAACTAAAAGAACCTTATCAGGAGTCTTTTGGTTGTAAGCTATTCTAAGGGCTGGGTAAGATATATGTATTCCATCTGAAATAGTTTCAGTTGTTATTTCACTATCAAAAATAGCACCAACAACACCAGGTTCTCTATGAGCAAAAGGTGTCATAGCATTGAAAAGGTGAGTTGAGTGGCAACATCCACATTTAATTCCTTCCATAGCTTCGGCATATGTAGCTTTAGTATGACCTATAGAGCAAACAACTCCTCTTTGAGATAATTCTTTTATTAATTCTTTAGCTCCAGGAACTTCAGGAGCAATTGTGATAGATACAACTGCATCTTCAGCATCTCCAACCATTGCAGTATAGTTTTCTAAAGTTGGTGCAATTAAGAAATTAGGATTTTGAGCTCCTATAGCTTTTGGACTAATGAAAGGTCCTTCTAAATGAGCACCTAGTACGATAGCACCATCAGTTCCATTTTCCTTAGCTTCTTTTATAACTTCCATTGACTTTCTAATATCTTCTACAGCAACAGTCATTGTTGTTGGTGTAAAAGCAGTAGTTCCATGTTTTACTATTACTTTTGATATTTCATTAATTGCTTCAAAAGTACCATCCATAGTATCATGACCACCAGCACCATGAATATGAACATCTATAAATCCAGGAGATAAATATAATCCATTAGCATCAAGTACGTCAGTAGTATCAACATTAGTTGGATTTATTTCTTTTATCTTACCATTTTCAACTAAAACAGAACCTTTTTCTATTTTATCAAGATATATAATATTACAGTTTTTTATAAGCATATAAACACCTCCATAAATTTGAATATACATTAATTATAGCATATTGAAAATAATAGTAATTAAAAAATTAATCTTTAGTATGTATTAATTTAGATATATTATATAATAAAAATAGAAATTAATAAAAATATTTAGATTTGGAGAAGGTAACATGGAAGATTGTATAAATGGAATAGTTGAATCTATTGTATTTAAAAGTGACGATACTGGGTATGTGGTAACTAAAATAAGAATAGAAAAAGAAATAATTAGTGCAGTTGGAGTGGTTCCCTTTATAAAAGAAGGTCAACATGTTAAGTTAAAAGGACAATGGGTAGTTCATAAGCAATTTGGACGACAATTTAATATAGAAGAATATGAAGAAATACTTCCAAATTCCACAAAAGGAATTGAAAGATATTTATCAACAGGAATAATAAGAGGAATAGGACCTATTACAGCTAAAAGGCTAGTAGAAAAATTTAAGGAAAAAACTTTAGAAGTTTTAGATACAGATATAGATAAAATAAAATTAGTAGAAGGAATAGGAGAAAAAAAGTTTGAAATTATTAAGGAGTCATATTTAGAACAAAGGGATTTAAAGGATATAGTAATGTTTTTTCAAGGCCATGGGATGAGTACAAATCAGTGTATAAAGATCCACAAAAAATTTGGAGCTGATGCTAAAGAAATAATATTAGAAAATCCTTATATTCTTTCAGATGAAATTAGTGGTATTGGATTTATAACTGCTGATAGAATAGCAAAAAGTATAGGAATTGAACCAAATTCTCCTTTTAGAATTCAAAGTGGAATTAGATACATATTAAACCAATTTTCTGCCTCAGGTAATACATTTATGCCAAAGGATGAATTAATAAGAGAATCAAGTAAAATATTAGGTGCTACTTCTGAAATGGTTGAAGAAAGTTTATATAATTTATCTTTAGATTCTAAAGTAAAAGTTGAAAAAATAGAAGGGATAGATTCTGTATTTGCATTACCATATTATTATTGTGAATTAGGTGTAACTAATAGGATAATAACTTTAAGTATGGAGAATTTTAGAAGTATTAATTCAGATATTGAGTTTGAAATAGGAGTTTTTGAAAAAAAATATAGCATAAAATTTGCACCATCACAAAGAGAGGCAATAGTAGGGGCTTTTGATAATGGAATAGAAATAATTACAGGAGGACCTGGTACAGGGAAGACAACTATAATAAAAGCCATAATTGAAATTTATGAAAATAACAATATGAAAGTAGTTCTAGGGGCTCCAACTGGAAGAGCAGCAAAAAGAATGAGTGAATCTACTGGAAGAGAAGCTAAAACAATACATAGACTACTAGAAATGGGTGTTAGTGATGAAGGAAAGTCTTACTATAAGCTAGGCGAAAGTGAGCCGCTAGAAGCAGATGTAATTATTATAGATGAAGCATCTATGATAGATATAATGCTTATGAATAGTTTACTTAAGGCAATAAAATTAGGCACTAGATTAATTATAGTTGGTGATGTTGATCAGCTTCCTTCTGTAGGAGCAGGAAATGTATTAAAAGACTTAATTGAAAGTAAATTTATAAAAGTAGTTAGATTAAAAGATATATTTAGACAAGGAAAAGAAAGTTTAATAGTAACTAATGCACATAAAATTAATAATAGAGAAATGCCAATTTTAAATAGAAAAGATGGAGATTTTTTCTTTGAGAATAAGGAAGATGTTAATGAAATACTTAGGACAATAATAGATTTAATAAATAGAAGGCTTCCAAAGTTTAATACAGCTTGGGATAAATATAGGGATATTCAAATACTAACGCCTACAAGAAAAGGTATACTAGGGGTACAAAATTTAAATAATGAATTGCAAAATGTATTAAATCCAAAATCTCCAGGTAAAAAAGAAAAAGATTTAAAAGATGTTACCTTTAGAGAAGGGGATAAGGTAATGCAAATTAAAAATAATTATTCTTTAAAGTGGGTTAGAATAAATGGATATGGAGATAATGAAGGAGTAGGCGTATTTAATGGAGATATGGGCTTTATAGAAAGCATTAATGATGAAGAAAAAACATTAACTGTAGTCTTTGATGATGAAAGAAAAGTTGTTTATGATTACATATATTTAGATGAATTAGAATTAGCCTATGCCATAACCATTCATAAAAGCCAAGGAAGTGAGTTTAAAGTTATTATTACTCCAGCTTTTATGGGTTCACCTTTACTTATGAATAAAAATTTACTTTATACTGCAATTACTAGAGCAAAAGAATTAGTTGTGGTTGTTGGAGTTCCAAAAGCATTACAATATATGATTACTAATGATAAGAGTGTAAGCAGATATTCATCTCTAAAAAATAGAATTGTAGATATTACTAGTAATGAAATATTCACTGAGTAGGAGAAGTTAAATGTTAGATAATATATTAATTAACGTGAAAGAGTTTAATAATTGTGTATCTAAAATAAATAAGTGGTATAATAAGCAATCAAAAATTTTAAATATAATAACCAATCCATATAATACAGCATTAATTTTTATTAATATTATTAAGATGTCAATTAAAGAAAATAAAAAGGTTTTATATGTATGGAATGGTGAAAAATGCAAAGAAGAAATATTAGTAGAATTAAAGAAAGAAAAATTAAATTTTAAGTATTCTTGTAATAAGGAATTAGATGGGTCTGAAAATTTAGTTTTTATAAATTCTAAAAATATTAAAGATGTAAAAAATTATTATGATATTTGTATTATTGATGATATAAGTGAATATTCTATAGTATCAAAGGAAGAGATTAGAACTGGATTAGAGTATTTATATATTTATGCTAAAAGAATAATATCATATTCAATAGATAGAGTAGTTAATATGGGAACAGCTTTTGAAATAAGTGATTTAATTAGGAGAAATGTCTTTGTAGAACCTAGAATAATAACAACTAGGGTTAAACTTGATGAAGATATTCCATATACTTTATATGACTATTTAATATGGTTTAAGAATAATAAGAGAAAAGTAATAATTTATATTCCAACTGAAGAAAGGATTCAGAAAGTATATAATTACTATACTAATGAAATAAAGATAAAGGATGTTAATGTAATTAAACTACTAAAGGGAGAATCAAAAAAAGAATTAGATACTATTTATATTAACAAAAATAAGAGTGCGTTTATTATTACTAATTATATAAGAGAATATTCTTTAGGGACAGAGGGTATTGATATAGTTGCATTATTTGCTGATGAAGATTTTTATAATTATAAAAAAATCCTATATTTCTGTGCAGATGTAGGAAAAAATATTAAAAGTAAAAATATAGGCGAGGTGCTACTAGTGGCTAAAGATATATCAGAAGATATGGACTTAGCAAAGGAAAGAGCAAGGAGATATAACAAAATTATATGGGAAAATGGATTACTAAAATATTAATTTCATTGAAGGATGAATTGTTAGATATTATTTATCCACCTAAGAATAGTTGTATAATTTGTGATAGTGAATTTATGGGTATATGCCCATTATGTAAAAGTAAGATAAAAAGGGTAAAAGAATTTGATAAAGTTCATTCTTATGGATATTATAATGGAGTTTTAAAAAAACTTATATTAGAGTTTAAGTATAATAAAAATTTTGTTGCAGGTTCAATATTAGTAGATTTTTTATGCAATATGATTATAGAAAATAAATTTGATATAGATTTTATAGTTTATATACCTAGTAGTAAAAAAGCAATAAGAGATAGAGGCTTCAATCAATGTGAATATTTAGCTGAAGAAATAAGCAAGAATTTAAGTATTAGTGTATGTAAGGATATAATAAAAAATAAAAATATAAAAGAGCAAAAGCTATTATCAAAAGAAGAAAGATATAAAAATATAAAAGGAGCCTTTTCTTTAAAAACTGATAAAAACATTAAAAATAAAAAATTACTGCTTTTAGATGATGTTATGACAACAGGAGCAACCTTATATGAATGTGAAAAATTGCTTAAAGAGAGCGGGGCAATTTCAATAAATATATTGACAGTTGCTAAAAGTTATATATAATAATAGAGTAAAGATAGGTCTGTGGATGAAAGTCGATGCTAGTCGCAGGCAAAACGATCCACGTAAGCTTAGAAAAATTCTAAGTGAGCATGGTGCGGTGTAGAAGTAAGTCCTACCAAGTAATTGAGAGGGTTAGTAGTGAGGGGTTAATTCCTAGTAGCAAAAGCTCCAGTAGGCGAGTGTGGGGGCAAAATCCAGGTCAGCTATTTTTACTTAATTAGCTATTAGTTTAACTGATGGCTATTTTTTTTATTTAAGACAAAAAAGTTAACATTCTGAAAATTATGGAAAATAGTATTGATAAAAACGATTACTGATAGTATAATATACTCATAAACAAATATATAATTCTACTGTTTAAGCTTTAAGCTTATAGAGAGGGGATGAACTTTTATGAGAGTTTCAGTAATAGCAAAAAATACTACAGCAACACCTGCATTAAAGGATATGGTAGAAAAAAAGTTATCTAAGATTAAGAAATATTTTAATCCTGATGTTGAGGTTAAGGCTACCTTATCAGTGCAAAAGAATAAACAAAAGGTAGAAGTTACAATACCTTTTAATGGAGTTATACTTAGAGCAGAAGAATCAACAGAGGATATGTATAAATCAATAGATTTAGTTATCAACAAATTAGAAAGACAAATTAGAAAGCAAAGAACAAAATTATTAAAAAAGAGTAATGAATCTTTAAGATTCACTCAAATTGATGAATTTGCTTTTGAAAATGAAGAAGATGCATTAGAAGATGAAAATGGAAAGATAGTTAAGACTAAAAAGTTTAGTATAAAACCTATGTCAGTAGAAGAAGCTATACTTCAAATGGAGTTAGTAGGACATAATTTCTATGTATTCCAAGATTTTGATGGAAATAATGTAAATGTTGTTTATAAGAGAAAAGATGGAGACTATGGTTTACTAGAGCCAGATTATATTTAATTATTGAATATTTATGGTAAAATACTAAGAGAAGTGTATAAACACTTCTCTT
>NZ_JBNPON010000091.1:0-9129 GCF_050315195.1 Clostridium sp. SGI.024
TATTTTAATATTTACATAATACCATTTTTTGCTTAATATTTAAAATAAATAAATTTTTTCACAAAAGAAGTATAGACATATATTATAAAGTTATTAATGTCTATACTTAATGGTTATTATAATATAATTTAATTCTTAGACTTCTTTAGAAAAGCCTACAATTCCAAAGGATCCTGGACCTCCATGAGATGTAATTACACAGCCTGTCTGCATCCATTTAATTATTTCAAATCCTATTTTCTTTGCCTTCTCTTCAGCTATTTTACGAACCTCTTGTGATAATCCTATGGACCATAATAAGTATAGTTCTTTTTTATCTAAATTCTTAATATAGTCAAAGTCCTCTATTAATTTTTCAACTATACTTTCCATTTTTCCTCTATACTTTTTCTTAGCTACTAAGTATCCATTTTCAATTTCAATTGCTGGATGTATCCTTAGGATTTTCCCACCTATAAAGGCTGCATTACTTACACGTCCTCCAGCTCTAAGATACTCTAATTCAGCAGGAACAAAAGACATTTGACAACTATCACGTATTTTATCTACTTCTTTTAACAGTTCCTCCATAGTTACCTTTGGATTTTCTTTTAAATATCTATCTGTTTTAATTACAATGGCTGCTTGTCCTATTGATACATTCTTAGTATCATAACTTGTAACGTAATCTCTATTTTCAGCTGCTATTATTGCACTTTGATAAGAGCAAGTTGTTACAGCAGAATATGCTAGATGTAGTATTTGCTTATTTGGATATAAACTATGAATTTCATCAAATATTTTTATAAAATCCTGTGGAGAGCTTCCACTGGTTTTTGGTACTTTATTTGTATTATTATAATACTCACAAATATCCTCTACTGGAAAAGTTCCATCATCGTAAGTATTCTCTCCCATGGTAACATGCATTGGAACAAGAAAAATCCCCAATTCTTCTGCAATGTCCTTTGGAATATCTGAGCCTGTTTCCGCCACTAAAATAATATTACTCATTTTCTTTCCTCCTTCTATATTAATACCCTATTTAGGAATTATTTTCTAAATAACTTAGGTATATTATATCATTATTTTTATAATGTAATAGTTTTATTTTCAAAGTTTTTATTCATAAGAAGCTATGTAAATTAAAAGAACTATTGTCTAATTAATAAAATTAATAAAACAATAGTTCTTATTTTATATATTTATTTTGTACATTTTATGCTAATGTTTTTTCTATCTTATTGTCTTTTTCTACCGAATCTTTAGGTAAAACTATATTTAATATTGTAGCTGTTACAAATCCACCAACTATAGCTTGACTAAACATACTTTGGAACCATGATGGTAAGTGTTGCATTACTTCTGGACAATTGCTTAATCCTAATCCTACTGCACATAAGGCAGCAACAATAAGTCCTGTTCTTTCTGAAATTTTTCCTTCTTCTGTTAACAAATTAAGACCACTTATACTTATCATTGCAAACATTAGTAATACTGCTCCACCTAAAACTGGATTAGGAATTGAAGCTACTATAGCTCCTAACTTAGGAATAAATGCACATAACATTAGAAATGCTGCACCAGTCATTAGTACAAATCTATTTACTATCTTAGTCATTGCTACTAGTCCAACATTTTGGCTAAAAGATGTATTTGGCATTACTCCAAATAAAGTTGCTACTACTGAACCAAAACCATCTGCATGAACTGCCCCTTGCAATTCATCATCTGTTATATCTCTTCCTAATCCCCCTACTGCAATTCCTGTATTGTCGCCAATAGTTTCTACTGTAGTTGCTAAATAAACTAATAAAAATGGTATAATAGCTTCAATTTTGAAAGTATAATTTAAATCTTCTATCATAAATATTGGCTTTGGAATTGAAAACCAACTAGCTTCAGCAACTCCTGAAAAATCAACCATACCAAAGGCAAAAGCAACAAGGTAGCCAACAATTATACCTATTAATATAGATGAAATACTCCAAAATCCCTTAGTAAATTGCTTTAAGAGAATTATAACTAAAAAAACTATTATAGCAATTATAATATTATTTATATTACCAAAGCTTGGGTCGCCTTGTGTTCCAACACCTCTACCTATAAATTGCATTCCTATTGGTATTAATGATAAACCTAATATTAAAACAACTGTTCCTGTTACAACATGTTTTATTATACATTGAAACCACTTCTATTAATAGCAAAAACTTCTAAATCATTTTATCTTACATTTATATTGACGATGATAACTAAATTATGCTAGTACTTTTTAATTATAGATTTAATATAATAAATATAATCACTTTTAATGAGGTAAAAATATGAATTTTAATGGCTGGGGAAATTTCGAAGATTTATTTAGAGCTTGCGGTTATACTAATTATTGCGATGGAAACAGTAATAATAGCAATAATAATGATGAGAATAATAATACTACTGATAATAGTAGTAATAACAACAATAGTAATTCTAATTACTATGGCTGTAATGATATACCAAACGGTTTCCAAACCCTGCACCCTGAACTTTTTATAATTATAGGTGAAATACTTGGAAATATAGTAGCTGGAAGTGTTCCCTTTAACGTTCAAAATTCCATTGGCAACTGGCTACAATTAGTTGGGCAAGCTATCTTAACTTATAATGCTCAGCAACAATATTTTCAAGCAGGGCCAGGTAGATATTATGAAGCTAGAAATTATAATATTGTTAATCCTTTTTGTAGCTCTTCCTCACCAAGTACAGCTGCCTATACGGCAAATACAGCTAATGCACAGGGTCCTTCAAATGGATCAAATTCTCAAAGTTCATCAAGAAGCTCTAACTCAAAAGGTAATTCCAATAAAATAGAAGAATTAGAAAAACAAGTATATGAATTAACCAAGGAAATAAATGAAATTAAAACACTTCTTCAAAAAAAATAAGCTACTAGATTTTTAATTAACTAATAGCTTATTTTTATTTAAATAATTATTATATTAAACTGATATCTTAATGTTTGAATCAATGGTACTACTATATTTAATAATCTTAACTGGGCACTTTTCAGCACATTTTCCACAGTTTATGCATTTATCATAGTCTATTTTTGCTAAATTATTTTCTACTGTTATAGCATCACTTTCGCATACTTTAGTACATAGTTTACAACCTATACATCCTGTATCACATGCTAATTTAACTTCTTTCCCCTTGTCATTAGACATACATTGAACTTGATATTCAGCACTATATGGAATCATTTCTATAAGGTTCTTAGGACATGCTTTTATACATTTTCCACAAGCAACACATTTTTCTTTATCCACTACAGCTATTCCATCTATTATATGAATGGCATCAAATAAACATTCTCTTACACAAGAACCATAACCTAAGCATCCATAAGAACATCCTTTATCTCCTCCCCCTGGTGCAATTACAGCCTTAGAACAATCTTCTATTCCATAATAATTATATTTTTTCTTAGATTTTTCAGAAGTGCCTCCACATCTTACAAAGGCTACTCTTTTTTCGCTCTCTTCTAAGACAACTCCCATAACTTCACTTATTTGATTAGCTACTGCTGCCCCTCCAACTGGACAACTATCAGCTGCAGCTTCTCCAGATGCTATAGCCTTAGCTAACCCATCACAACCTGGATAGCCACATCCTCCACAGTTATTACCAGGAAGGAGTTCACGAACCTGTAATTCTTTCTCATCTACTTCTACTTGTAACTTCTCTCCTGCAATTCCAAGAAGGACACCTATAATAATACTAATTCCTCCTAAAACAGCAGTTGCTATAATTATCTCTCCCATTTTCGCTCCCCCCTACAGTCCAGCAAATCCCATAAAAGCAATTGCCATAAGTCCTGCAGATATTATTACTATTGGCATTCCTTTAAAAGATTCCGGTATATCATTATGTTCTATTCTCTCTCTTATACCTGCAAGTATTAAAATTGCAACTAAATATCCTACAGAGGTACCAAATCCTGATACTATACTAAAAATAAAGCTTTGAAGGTTGCTTGTATATTGTACTTGTACATTTGTAAGGGCAACTCCAAGAACTGCACAATTTGTAGTTATAAGAGGAAGGTAAACTCCAAGAGCCTTATATAAACTAGGAATATATTTTTTTAGTATCATTTCAACTAATTGAACTAATGCAGCTATTACTACTATAAATACAATAGTCTTCATATATTCTAAGTTTAGTTTTACAAGTATAAAGTTATAAATAAGATTAGTTATTGCAGAAGAAAGAGTTATAACAAAAATAACTGCTCCTCCCATTCCAACAGCTGTCTCTGTCTTTTTTGAAACTCCTAAGAAGGAACAAAGACCTAGGAATTGATTAAGTAATACATTATTTATAAAGATTGTAGTTATTAAAACTAAAATTAAGTTTTGTACCATAATTATTTACCTCCTTCATCAATTCCATTAGCTATTTCTATTTTTGAGCTACATCCTTGAATTCCACATCCTGCACAGCCTGTACTACAATGATCTGATGATGTATCTTTCTTATTAGTATCACTAGGTGCATTAAATTTATTTTGAAGTGCTGTTAAAAATGCAATTACAAAGAAAGCTCCTGGGGCAAGCACAAATATGGATACCGGTTCATAGGAAGCTGGAAGTACTTTAAAACCAAAAAGCATACCACTTCCTAATAATTCTCTTACTGCACCAATAACTAAAAGTCCTAATGTAAACCCAAGTCCCATACCAATTCCATCAAAAACAGAGGATACTACATCATTTTTAGCTGCATAAGCTTCTGCTCTTCCAAGTATTATACAGTTAACAACTATAAGAGGTATATATATACCAAGAGATTTATATAAGCTTTCATAAAAATATGCTTCAAGTAACATTTCTACTACTGTAACAAAGGATGCAACTATAACTATATACGCAGGCATTCTAACTTTATCTGGTATTACTTTTCTAAGCATTGATATAAGTAAATTAGAGGCTACTAAAACTGCAGTTGTTGAAAGACCCATTCCTATTCCATTAATTGCTGCAGTAGTAACTGCCATAGTAGGACACATTCCAAGCATCATTACAAAAGTAGGATTTTCTTTAATTACTCCATTATAAATACGTTCTGTACACTTATTCATTTATTAAAAAGCCTCCTTACCTAAAATATTTTCTTTAGCAAATACTAGTGCTGAATTTACAGCTTCAGTTACAGCAGAAGTTGTAATAGTAGCTCCACTTATAGCATTTATTTCATCTTCAGCTGATGCACCTGACTTCGTATATTTTATTTCTTTAACATTTTTCCCTGCAAATTGTGATTTAAATTCATCATCTTTAGCCTTCATACCAAGTCCTACTGTTTCACTAATTGAAAGTATTTCAAAGCCTTGGATCTTTCCTTCCTTATCAAGTCCTAGAGATATTTCAATATTTCCACCATAACCATTGGGTGAGGTAGCATTTAATATATAGCCAATAGCTTCATTCTTTGATTTAGCAATTAAAGCTTCATTTACTGTAGTTCCATTAAAGCCTTTAGATTTTAAGAATTCTTTAGAAGCCTCACAATTTTTAACTAAAGTTTCATTTGTTTCAAAAGCCTCTGCTTCTTTAAACATTCCTCTATAAGCTTTGTTTTTCTCCTCAGTTCTAGCATAGGCAATAGGCTCTTTTGTTACTTTATTAACTGCTGCTAATGTAAATGCAGAAACAATAGTTATAATTAAAAGTATTATTGTATCTTTAATTATTGTACTTTTTTTATTAGCCATTTATTCTTGCCTCCTTTCCAAATGCCTTTGGAAGAGTATATTTTTCAATAAGAGGAACCACAAGATTAGATATTATAATAGCATAAGAAACTCCCTCTGCTGAACTTCCATAAAATCTAAAAACTGCTGTAAGGAAACCTAATAAAACTCCGTAAACTATTTTTCCTTTTGGAGTTATTGGACAAGTGACATAATCAGTTGCCATAAAGAAGGCTCCAAGCATTAACCCCCCACCAAAAATATTTCCTATAAGGTATTCTATGTTAAGACCTTTTCCTCCTAAAAGATTCATTATTATAATAAATCCAATAAATGAACCTATATATGTCATAGGAATTTTAAGAGATATTATTCTCTTTCTAAGAAGATAAATTGCTCCTATTAAAATTGCAATAACTGATGTTTCTCCAATTGTCCCACCTGTTGTTCCTAGGAACATACTAAGTAAATTGTAATCTCCTCCTGTCTTAACTGCTGAAAGTATAGTTGCTGAAGAAACCCCATCCACCATAGCATATCCATTTACAGCTGCATGTCCATTCATTATAATTCCTTTAAGTGTATTATTTGCTGCAATTCCAAAGTCTGTCATAAGTCTTGAAAATGATATAAGTAAAAAACATCTTGCAGCTAAGGCAGGATTCATAAAATTTTGTCCAAGACCTCCAAACAGCTGCTTAACAATTATTATGGCAAAAACTCCGCCTACTATTGGTACCCAAAAAGGTATAGTTGATGGCAAGTTATATGCTAATAAAAGACCAGTTACTAATGCACTACAATCACTTATTGTAATTACTTTATTCATTCTTTTTTCATAAATATATTCAGTAAGAATACAAGTGGCAACACTTACCAATATTATTATTAATGCTTTTAATCCAAAATTATATATTCCAAATAAACCAGCTGGGATTAATGCAATTGCAACATCAGCCATTATTGTTTTAGTACTTTCTTTACTTCTCACATGAGGTGATGCTGATACGTTATATAATTCACTCATTTTAGATAATTCCTTTCCCCATAAATATTTCATTTCCCCTAAGTATTTATAAAATAAAATTAATATTATTTCTTTTTCCTACTATCTAATACGCTTTTCCTACTTTGTTTAAAAGCTTGAGTTATTCTTCTTTTAGCAGGACAAATATAAGTACAACTTCCACATTCATAGCATTCCATACCATTAATAGCTATAAAGGATTCATTATCTAATCCTTCTATAGTTTCAATTGCCTTTTGTGGTATAAGATTGCTTGGACAAACTTCCACACATCTTCCACAACGAATACATGCTGTAGGTTCATTTTCTGCTACTTCATCTTTTAAAAAACATAAAAGTGCTGAAGTAGTTTTAGTTACTGGAATATCAAGAGAATATATAGCAGTTCCCATCATAGGTCCCCCTGAAATAATCTTTTCAGGTCTTTCTTTAAATCCTCCTGCTTCTTCAAGAAGTTCAGAATAGTTTGTACCTATTTTTACTGAAAAGTTTCTAGGATTATTAATAGCATCTCCTGTTACAGTAATTATTTTTCTCATAAGAGGTGTAGATTCACAAACAGACATATATATTGCAACCACAGTATCTACATTATCAACAACACAACCTGCATCTGAGGGAAGCATATTAGAATTAATTTTTCTTCCAGTTGTTGCATAAATCACCATACGTTCTGCTCCTTGTGGATATTTAGTCTTAAGAACCTTAACTGAAATATTATTTTCACCTTCTATTGCTGCACGAAGAATTTTTATTGCTTCTGGCTTATTATCTTCAATTGCAATTATTCCTTTTGCTTTTGGAAATAAACTTAAAATAACTTTAAGTCCTCCAATTATTTTTTCAGGCATTTCAAGCATAATTCTGTAATCTGAAGTTAAATAAGGTTCACACTCTACAGCATTTACAATTACATAATCAATATCATTGTCATCCTTTGGTGTAAGCTTAACATGAGTTGGAAAACCAGCCCCACCTAGCCCTACTATTCCTGCTTCTTTAATATAATTTCTTATTTCCTCCTTAGAAAGCTTGGTGTAATCTCTTTTATTCCCAATGCCCTCAGCAGCCTTGTATTCGTTATCATTTTCGATAATAATCGACATAATTTTATTACCGGAAACATTAAGTCTTGGTTCAATAGCCTTTACTGTACCAGATACTGAAGATATTATATTTGCTGAAATAAATCCAGTGGCTTCTCCTATTTTTTCACCTACTAGTACTTTATCTCCTACAGCTACTATTGGTTTTGCTGGTGCTCCTATATGCTGAGAAATAGGGTATACTAAATTTCCCTTAGGCAAAATCTCCTTTATTGGAGTATTTTTAGATATATCCTTCCCATCCTTTGGATGAACCCCACCTTTAAATGTACCTAATTTCATAAACTCAACCCTTTACTAATAATTTTTTTGATACTTTAATTATATTCCTAAGCCCATAATTTAACAATTAGTTATGTACAATTTTTTCTCATTATTACAATTTTTCCAATTTATTGTACTTTTAAAATAATTATTTAATAGAAAATATTATTTAAATTATCTTATTAAAAAAACCACTTCTCTATTATTCATAGAAAAAGTGGTCTATCATATAAAATTATTAATATATTATCTCTTCCATCTACAAACTATATTTTCAATATAATCTATAATTATAAATAATATTAATCCTAATATACTTAATATAAGTATTCCAGAATATAAATCTATATAATTAATTCTTGACCAAGCATCTTGTATAAAATACCCTACACCTTTGCTAGTTCCATAGGCTTCTGAGAAAAATAATATTGAAAAAGCTGTGCCTATAGATAATCTAATATTAGTTAATATATCAGGTAATATAGATGGTAAGGTTACATGGTAAAATAACTCTAATCTTTTTGCTCCTAAACTTACTAACATATTATAATCTTCTTTAGATACATTAATTACTGAATCTCTTACTGAAACTATTATTGGAAAAACTGTAATTAAAACTATCATAGTAATCTTAGATCCATCTCCAAGTCCTCCTAAAGTCATAGCTATTGGTAATAAAGCCATTTTAGGTATGGGATATGTAAAATAAATTAATGGATTTAATAATTTATTCATCTTATCAGAATACCCCATTATAAGTCCTATAGTAATTCCTATAATAAAGGCTATTAATAATCCAATTCCTACTCTATAAAGACTGGCAAATATATGTAAGTAAAAATTATTTTTTAATAAGTTTGGTAAATTAGCATATATTTTTAGTGGACTAGGTAATATTCTAGAATTCATTAGTAAAGAAAATATATACCAAAGAATATTTAATATTATAAATCCCTTAATGAAAATCCAAATTTTCTTCAATTCTTTCATTTACCTTCCCCACCTTTAATTAA
>NZ_JBNPON010000092.1:0-8834 GCF_050315195.1 Clostridium sp. SGI.024
TATATGGATAAAAACTATTTAGTAACTAAATCAAATTCATTAATAACTGCAAGTTATGATTTAAGTTTGCAAGAACAAAAATTAATATTAAGTTTAGCAAGTATGGTTCAGCCAACAGATGAAGAATTTAAAGAATATAAATTTAAAATAAAGGACTTTATGTCACTTCTAGAAATCGAAACTAAAACTAAATATACTGAAATTCCTAAAATAACTAAAGAACTTATGAAAAAAGTATTTGAAGTAAGAGAAGGCAGAGATGTTATTCAGTTATCTTGGTTAAGTAGTGCTAGATACAAGACAGGTGAAGGGGTTGTTATATTAAAGTTTGATTCATCACTAAAACCATATATGCTGCAATTAAAAGAACTTTATACAAGTTATAGATTGGAAAATATATTATTATTGAAGAGTAAATATTCGTTAAGATTATTTGAATTATTAAAGTGTAACGAATTTAAAAAAATTTGGACTATAGAATTAGAAACTTTCAAAAAATTACTTGGAGTAACTGAGAAGTCTTATTCTATTTATCAAAATGTAAAGAATAGAATAATACTTCAAGCACAAAAAGAATTAAAGGGAAAAACGGATATAAAATTTGAATTTGAAGAAATTAAAACAGGAAGAAAAGTAACGTCTTTAAAGTTCTATATTCATTCTAATAAAGATAAAACTCATAAGACTAATTCAGCTTCTGATGAAATAGCTGCTACAGTCTCGAATTATCAAGAAGAAATTCCAATGGATCATGAGGATGAAATAAAATCAATAATTCTTATGATGAAGAATCATAATATATCAGGTTTAGAAGCGAGAAAAATATATAATAGTGCTTGTGGTGATCTTAAACATATAGCAAAAATATATAATTATTTTAAAAATAAAAATGCTGATAATTTTGTTGCTCTTATGATAAAAATGGTCAAGCCTGGTGAGTTCATAGAGCCAAAGAAAAATACTACTAAAACCAAATTTAATAATTTCAATGGGCGAGACTATGATTATGATAAATTAGAAAAAAAGCTTTTAGGATGGGATTAGGATATCTACATAAAAATAACCTGTCATTATATTAAATCTAATAATAGGTTATTTTAATCTAATTGTTATATATCATCATATTGAAAGTTTTTATGTTTTTTAAATAAAATGATAATTCTATAAATTTAGTTTTATTTATATCTAAAATATAGTATAATAATATTATTATTATTTAAAATAGGTGTTATTATGAATAGATATTTTATTATCATTTTATGTACTCTGATATATTTGTTTTTTTTAGTTAAATATATTAAAGTTTTTTATGAAGCGTTATGTAATAAATCTAGTATTAACTTTTCTTATGGAACTACTATTAATATAAAGTATAAAAAATATATTATTTTTTATACTTTATTAAGTATTTTTATTATTTTAATATTAATATATTCATTATTTATATCTAATTTTTTATTGAATTCACTATTTTCTGCTTTGTTTATACTGAATATTTCTACAGTTAGAAGAAAATTTATCAATTAAAAAAATTGCAAAGGAGAGATTTAACTCCTTTGCAATTTTTTTAATTATATAATTGTGTCACTTTATAAACTTGTCCTTTCTCAGGACTTCCATAAGCATATATAGTTACTCCATCAGAAGTTATTTCAAGTGAATTTTTAATTTGAGTAATCAACCCATAGCATCCAACTCCAACAGCTACAGAAAGAGCAACTGTTACACCTACAGTGAAATATCCTGCAATAGTTCCAACACCACCAGAAACAGCAATCAATAGTTCTAATTCATTTATCATTATTTGTGCTGCAGTTTCATTAGCTTCTGCAATATACCCCCACCAGAAAAAAGTATAATTATCTATTACTGGAGGATTGTAAGTTCTAGAACTATAAGCGTTAAAAGAGTTTGCATCAGAATATGTCTCAGCATCTAACTTTGAACCTTTTACAGGTTTAACTTCATATCCTTGAAAACTACTAGATACTTCTAAATTGTCATTATTAATTTCTGTATTTATATTTTCTGTTCCCGATTTTAATGTATTATATATTTCTTCAGGAATTACATCTTTAGCCTTTGAATCAATTTTGAAATTACCATTAGAATCTAAACTTAAATAATTCTCTTCAATTATTTTTATTGCTTCCTCATATGTAATTATAGATTCTGCTTTTTTATTAGTTGCTGCAAACACCTGACTACTGTTAACGGACATAAATACCATAACTAAAGTTAATACTATTATTTTTGAAAATTTTTTCATAAATTCTCCCCCTTGGTTTCAATATCTTATTTGTATTTATTTTACATAATATATATTATCACACAAAATATGTAAAATAAATGCTTTTATTTTACTAAAAATGGTATGTAAGAAAATATTAATAAAAATTTTAGTTTAGTTATTTTTTATCGAAATATATTTTTAACAATAGTGAGTATTATAAAATATTAATAGATGCTTTTGCAAAAACTATTGATAGAACAAAAAGTATTGAAATAAGCTCAGATAAAAACTATAAATACTTTAAAGCTATATTAAAAGGGGATTTAGAGTTATTTGAGAATCAAAAAGAATTTGAAAATATAGAAGAAGATCTTGAAGTAAGTGTAGATAACAAGGAAGATATTGAAAAAATAGTTGAAGATAATGAAGATATGCAGGGCTTTTTTAATAATAATAGTAATGATACTAAATTAATTGATAATGATTTAGAAATGGTTAAAAATGCTCTAATAGTATTGGAGCCTATAATTGGCAGAACATCTTACCAATGTTGGATTAATAGTGGAATTGTAGATGTTGATATTAAAAGCAGAGCAATAAATATAATCTGTGCCAATTCTTTTACTGCAAGAATTGTAAAAGAAAGATATTCTAATTATATAGAAGAAATAATTAAGGGGTTATATAGTGAAATTGAGGAAATATCTTATATATCTTAATAATTTACTTATCACAACTTACATAAACTAAGAGAGCATTTATGAAAATACTAAATGCTCTCTTGTGTTTTAATTTTTAGTCTTCATCTATATCTACATCATCTAAGTTTTTTTCTAAAGTAGAAGTTTTTTCATTGACTTCTTCATTTTCAACTTTAATTGGAATATTACTTAATATTTTTGCTACTTCTTGTTTTACTAGTTCCTCTATATTTATATTAGTTATTTCTTTTTTTTCATCCTTATTTGCTTCAAAAAATCTTATTGCATCACATATATAATCAGTTAATACAAATCCTTTTATCTTTCTTTTTTCTATTAATAATTCTTTAATATCTTCATTTTTTTTTGAAAATGTAAGAGTATATCCTCCACCTTGTTTTACACTTGGCATACTTCAAACACCTGCCTTATTTACTATATTTCTTAAATGCAACCTTATAAAGTCCTTCTACAGTACTTAATTGAGAATTTACAGGTATATATGCGTGACTTAGTTTGTTTGTTATATTTTCTTTTATATGTTGTGAAGTTCCTCCAACAAATACTACTCTATCTAATTCATCTATGTTAAATTTATGTGCTTTAATAAATTTTAACACTTCTCCAAAGTAAATTTCTTTAGCCTTATCAATATATTTGGTGCTTTCAGTATCAATTTTACCACCTTTCTTTAATCCACCTTCATTTAAAGCTTTCTCAGCAATTTCCTTATTTACTAAGTTACCTTTCTTATAAAAAGCTAATTGTTCTCTTACTATATCAATAAGTCTATCTGTTCCACATTCTTCAATAAATCTATCGTCCTTTTTACATACTTTATTGTTATATAAGCTCCATCCCATATTTAATCCACCTAAGTCAACTATTCCTACAACTTGATTGTTAAATAATTCTGGTTCTAAGTAAATTATTCCACTTCCTTCAGCTTTAATCATTACATCTTTGATTTCAAATTCATATTCTTTTCCATCTACAGTTATTTTTATAGGACCATCACCTTTTATGAATTTTTTATATTCTTCTTTTGCATCTTGTATAAGTAATACACTTAATGGACAAGCTAATATCATATATATTTCATTCTCTTTTGTTCCTGGCTCTATAAATTGAGTAATTGCTGTATAACAAGCCAATTGATGTAAAAATTGTGTCTTTGACGTATCTTCTGATTTATCTTGCCCTTGTTCTCCAATTATATAATTTTTATCACCAAACTTTACTAAATAACTATTTCCTTCTACATCAATATATCCTGATGATAAGTCATATAATTTTGTTCTAAATCTAATTGTTCTTATATCTTCTGATGTTAATTCTATATCTCTTCCTACAACTTCAGTTTCATATTTACCAATATCAGCACTTAATATTATTTTTTTCATAAATTTTTCTCTCCTTCACATTTAATTTGCATACCCAAATTATACCTTATATATACCTAAATGTAAAGTTTTATTTTTTAGAATATACCTAAATATATCTATTATTTAGGTATATATATTTTGAAAAGTGGATTTACATACCTTAACAATACCTAAATTATACCTAAATAAAAATATACTTTTTATACTTTTAATATTTTTTGAAATATATTACTTTTTCTTTTTTTCTCTTTTCTGCTTTTATTTTTATCTCTAATTTCTAATAACTTTTTATCTATATCTTTAAAATGATTTTCTAAACTTACTTGTTCTTTTTCTCTTTCTTGGGAGTTTTTAATTAATATTTGATTATTTTCTATAAGATCATGAAGTCTATTTATTTGGATATCTTTTTCTTTAATTTGCTTCAATAATATTCCTACAATATTATCATTCTTATTATTTTCTTCTACTTTTACTATATTTAATTCTTCTTTATTTACTATCTCTACATTTTCTACTTCTTCAATATTTTTTCTTTTTGTATTAGCCTTTAATAATTCATAGAGTGACTCATTTATTTTTATTACATTATTCTCTTTTATTATTAACTTTTTATATTTTTCCTCTTTTAGTCTTTTGTATATTGTAGCCTTGCTTATCCCTAGTTCTTTAGATACATTATTAATACTTTTTAACATATTTTCTACACCTCAAATTAACAAAATATTTATTTCCATATTTTACTAATTCTATTTTTGTTTCTATTTCCCTTTAAAAAAGAAAAAAAGCCTGAAAATATTTTCATAGCTTTTCTACCAAAACATATTTTATTAAATTTTCTATAAAAAATATATATTTCTTTTTATCTTATTTTTTAATATTTTTACTATCTTTTATTTACTATATAAATAAATTTATATTTCTATTTTTATGAACATACATAGTAAATTTTTTATTTAAAGTCATATATTATATTACATAGTTCCAATTCCTTCTATTAACCATTTATCAGATCCAACTAACTTAACAAGCATAACTTCTTTTGTTATTTCCCCACTCTTAACTGGCTCTATCTCTTCTATAAATTTAATATCATATTTTACTTCATATAATTTCAACATTTCAATGTCGAAATTCTTATTCTTAGTTAAGAAATTATTAATATATATCTCATATCTGCTTTTATCACTTATGTAATTAATATTCTCTAAATTAATATAATCTAAATTAAATAATCTATATGAAGATACTGATTGTGGTGAAAGTAAACAAGACAACATTTTTTCTTCATTTTTATCATTATAATATTTATAATAATTTTTTATAACTTCTTCAGCTTCTTCATAATTCTCGTCTATCTTGGAATTTTCTATTAATATATCAGTCGTCGACTTATTAATAGAATTATCTTTAGATTTACATCCTATTAAGCTAAAACTAATTAATGATATTATAATTGATATCACTAATTTTGTTCTATAATTCCTAAGCATTTTCAACATCTCCTTTTTATTCTATAATAACATTTTTTTAGAATAATGTAAATATTTGACTTTTATTCTGCGAAAGGTTAATATGTATATGTTAAATATTTTTTGGGGAGGCTTTAATTATGAGAAAATTTTTATCTATCTTACTATCTTTAACACTATTAATATCTATTTTTAAAGTTAATAATGTTAAAGCTGCCACTAATGATGAACAAAAAATTTTATCTGTAATAACTGGCTACTTAGAACATTATTTAAGTTTACAGAAAGATTTAAAAGTAACTAATAATAATTATATATATCCTAATAGTAAATTATCAGAGTTTTATACATTATCATCTAATTCCATGGCTAAATGGTACTCTTCAACTTTCGGACAACTAGATTGGTTTGATTTAGAAGTAAAAATCAACTCTATAGAAGATATGAATGATTTCTTAATAGTTAATGTAGATGAAATTGTAAATGGACAGTATATAGGGGTAAATGATCTAACTAAATATGAAGTTAATCATACCTTATATCTTAAGTATTATAATGATGAATTGTTAGTTGAAAGAGATATTCTAACTGTAGAATCTTCAAATAATAAATCAAACACTATTTTATCCGATAAAGAGTATAATAAATATATTGATGAAAAAATAGAAATTGAAAAGGAGAAGTCAGTAAATTTAGAATCAGAGATTGATAAAGTAAATGAACCTACTATAAATAGTGATACTATTGAAGATAGATCAGCTACATTTAACTCAGGAAACTATAATAGATGGGCTGCTAAACAATATGCTATAGATTATGCATATGGTAGTGAAGATTATCAAGATTATGATTGTACCAATTTTGTTTCTAAAGCATTAAAAGTTGGAGGATTACCTACAGATGAAACATGGTATCCAGGTTCGTATGCATGGATAAGAGTTATTGCTTTAAGAGATTATTTAATATCTTCTGGAAGGGCTAAAGAGGATTATATGTATTTAGATAATTCAGATATAGGAGATATTATACAATTATTTAATTCAGATGAAGGATATTGGAGTCATTCTGTAATAGTAACAGGAGCTTTAGGTAATGCTAGATTAGTATCAGCACATTCTGTTGCTGCAAAAAATGTTAATTTTTCAAGCTATTATCCAGGGAAATCCTTCTATAGTAATTATAGAGTTCTACGCATTGTCTATTAAAATATAAGAAACTTTTTAATTTTAGTAAATTGATAAAGTAGAATATTAATCATTTACGTCATAATGTATTTTGCTTGTTACACGTAAACTATGGTGTAATTTTCTAATAAAGGTAAACTTATTTGAAAAAATAACAAAAAGGATATTTTTGCTCTTGAAAATATCCTTTTTGTTTACAGTCTGAGAGAAATAAGTTTTATTTATTTCTCTATTTTTTTTATTCCTACTATTGATAAAAGTATTCCAATGATTATATATTTAATAATTGACATATTCAATAATATATCTAAGTAGTTTTGACTTTCTAAGTTATTTCTGACAATATAATTCATAAAATAAGAACGCCCTAAAGGAACACTATTGTATATAAGAGCTATTCCTATAAAAAAAATTACTAAATATATAATATTTTTTTTAAAAAATTCCATAACACTCTCCTAGTACTTATAAATTATATATATATATATTATAATAAACTCTTAATAAAAAAATATATATAATCTGATTTTATTTGGATAATTTTTCTTTAAGTAAAAATTCAAGCAATATATTAGTCATTCAATTATTGAATATTTCGCTAAATTCAACTTTAGCGTAATTTTTAAGTTTAAATTTTCTTAGATTCTCCTACTTGTACATAACTATTTGATATATTATCAATATTTTTATTAGGTAACTCATTTTTATCTTCAGTCTCAATATCTTTATTAAGTAGCACAAATTTAATTTCATCCTCAATATCTTTATTAAGTAATACAACTTTAGTATCAATATCTATAACCTTAATATTATTTATTTTTACTGGTTTTTGATCTTTTATAATTATATCATTAGAACTGGATTTAACTAATAATGACTTACAATAAAAACTAAAACCTTTATTATAGGTATCAAGTCCTGCATGAATTTTTTTATTATTTAAATCTTCATATAAGATATAGCTAAAATCCATAAGCGATTCTTTTTTAGATTTTCTATTTTTATTATATGTTTCTTTATCAAAATAGACCATTGTACAATTAGTTATAACATGATATAGATTCGAAAAATTTAAAAATCTAGATGTATAATCATTGAATACTATACTATTTCTCTTTTCTAAATCTTGAAAAGTCATATCCCCATTTATAATTTCAATATTAAATTTTTGAGCTTTATATTTTTCCCCTAAAATATGCTGTGCTCCAAGTATATGTAATAAATTATTAGGATCAAAAACTAGTTTTATTTCTTTTCCATCTTCAAGATTATACAAGAATAGCCTTTTACATAATATATTATCAAAAAATTCCTTATATAATTTTAATGATATATCACTAATATTAGAGATATTATTTACTCCCAACAAATCAGTTACCGTTAACATAAATCCACCCCTTATATACAAAAAGGCTTTGGTTTAAACCAAAGCCTTCAAAAAACAATTGAAACGGATAACAGACTGTGCATTGCCCTACAGTCAAGCAATCATGGTATTATTGTCCCCCACTAGGGAAAAGAGCGTTATCCATTAGCTCCTCGAAGTTAAAAACTTAACTTCCTCATATTTAATATATCATCAATTTAATTAAAAGTATACTATTTTTTTATATTATCCATATTTTATTATATTACCCATATTTTTTAAATTATACACAATCTGAAAGTAAAATTTCGCTAAATGGAATTTTCACGAAGAAATAAAAATTGACGGTTTTAAGCCATTTATAGACTATTAAAAATAAAAAAATCATAGTTTTTGGTTTAATATAAATAAACTTCTATGAAAAAAGGTACTATTTCGCAATAATAGTTACGAAATAGTACCTTTTCCAATTTTAAAAAGGGGCATATGCCCC
>NZ_JBNPON010000093.1:0-8429 GCF_050315195.1 Clostridium sp. SGI.024
ATTTTTTATTATACTAATAAGAATAATGTTTTAATTATTAAAGTGGAGTTTAAATACTATATTATTAGGAGTGATAATGAATTTACTAATTTATTAAAGACATTATCTAAAAATGTAATAAGATATGTTTTCTAAAGTTAAGAGGTATATAGTAACTTGTAACTCCTAATAATCCAATGAATATAATAATTAGAGTAGATGTAGAGAAAATTGTCACACTTATAGATTTAAATAAATATAATAAACCTATTAATTTAAATAGGTACTAGATTTGTAGGAGGGAAATAACTTATGAGTATACCTAAAATAATACATTACTGTTGGTTTGGTGGTAAAAAGAAACCTGAATTAGTTGAAAAGTGTATTTCTTCATGGAAGATTCATTTAAATGATTATGAATTTATGGAATGGAATGAAGATAACTTTAATATAAATGGCTTTGAATTTACTAAGAAAGCTTATGAAGATAAAAAGTGGGCATTTGTATCAGATTATTGCAGGCTATGGGCACTGTATAGATATGGTGGAATATATTTAGATACAGATATGGAGGTCATAAAACCATTAGATAATTTATTAGATCATGCTTCCTTTGGTGGATTAGAGGATTACTTTATTGGTTTTGGAATTTGGGGTTGTAATAAATATGATAAATTTATTTCTGAAGTATTAAAGTATTATAATAACTTAAATTATGATGATTATAAGGACAGGTCAGATGAACTAGTAATTCAAATTCATCTTACTTTAATTGCTAAGTATCTTGGATATAAGGATATCCGTAACAAAGTCTCACATTTTTATAATGAGGTAGCTATTTATCCAAAGGAATATTTTTATCCTAAAAAACATCTATGGAAAGAAACATTAATTACAGAAAATACTTATACTGTCCATCATTATGAAGGAAGCTGGAGAAAACCGAATCAGATATTAAGATCTAAGTTTAAACGAGAAATATTTAAGTTTATTAGAGGGTTTAAGTAGGAAAATTTTCTTGAAAGAGTAAGGAATTCTGAAGTCAATGAATATATATTTAATATAATTCATGAAAAAGTAAATTTATAGAAGGGGAAGTTTAGTTTGAATATTTTATATATTAATAGTTCAGCTCATATAGCTGGCGATACTAAATGTATTTTAAAGCTTTGTAAAGAGATTAATAATAAAAATAAACTAATACTAGCAAGCTCTGGTGGGAAATTACTACCTAATTTTCTTAAGCTAGGGGTTAAGCATTATGAGATAAAAAATGTAAACTTAAATAACGTTTTCAGTATAATGTATAATATTGCTAAGATAATAAAAATAGTTAGGAAAGAAAATATACATTTAATTCATAGCCATCACAGGACAACTACATTTATTTCTAAGATTGCTTCATTTTTTACAAGGGTAAGAATCATACACACCCAACATATTTGTATAGAAGATAAATATTTCTTTACTAGATTAGCACTTAAAAATATTGATATTATTTCGGTTAGTAATTCTGCAAAGAAGGTATTAGTTGATAAATGTAGGTTAGATAAAAAAAGAATAACAACAATATACAATACTGTAGATATAAATGAAGAAAATAAAAGTGTAGATAAGGCCTTGGTTGAAAGTAAGAAAAGCTTTTTTACTGTAGCACAAATAAGTAGAGTTGTTGATTATAAGGGAATATATGACTTTGTTAATATAGCAAAGGAAGTTAATGAAAGGAATAAAAATATAAGGTTTTTCTTGATTGGAGAAGGTGAAGAATTAGAAAACTTAAGAAATTATATTAAAGAAAATAAATTAGAAGAGGTTGTATACCTTCTTGGGGAGAAAAGCAATGTAATAGACCATTTAAAATATATAGATTTAGTTTTATTATGCTCTCATATAGAAGGGCTTCCATTAGTTCCTTTAGAGGCTTTTTCTCAAAGAGTTCCAGTAATTGCAACTAATATACCAGGAACTAATGAAGAAATAATTAATGGAGTAAATGGATATTTAGTTCCTATAAAAGATATTAAGACATTTAGTAAAAGAATAAATGAGCTTTATGAAGATAGTGAATTATATAAATCCTTAAAAAAGGGTGCATATAGAACCTTTGCTATAAATTTTACTTCCGAAAAATATATTTTATCTCACTTAAAGTTCTATAGGAAAGTTTTAAAGAAATAGACAAGTATATATATCAATTCACATATAAAAGAAAATAATAAATTTTCAAAAACTGTATCAAATGAAATGTGATACAGTTTTTTGTAGGGGACAAGGAGAAAGCTATAGGGACAATAGATGTCTTTATTAATATGATTAGAAATACTATAAGTGAAAGGGATGAATTTATTACTATAGAACAGAAAATAGAAATTTAAAGAATTATGTTTTGATTAATAATATAAGATATGTAGATAGAATAAAGATTTAAATATATGATAATGGCGTAGGAATAGATGATGAAAAGATAGATTAGGTAAGAGAAAATTATAAGCTGAAAGGAGCTGATAAAACAGCTCCTTAAATATATTAAATTCCTAAAGCATCCTTAACAGCTTGGTTCATGTTCCATGATAACCAAGAATTTGTATTATAATAAGAATTACTAGTAGAAGTTCTAAATCCTGCTTGCATTTTATTAGATAAACAAATAAAGATATAATCATTATCTGGATCTACAAATACTGTTGTACCAGTAAAACCATCATGTCCATAAACTGCTTCTGTTGCCGTTGCTCCCATCCAGCTTTGATCTAACTTAAAACCATATCCAAATTCTTCAGATAAACTACCATTGTGAGCTTCAGCGTAACTAGTATGTTTAGTAGTAAATAATTCAACAGTTTCTTCGCTATATAAACGAACACCATTATATTCACCACCATTTAGCATTGTTTGTAAAAGAATTGCTAAATCTTTAGCAGTAGAGAATAAACCTGCATGACCTGCAACGCCTTGTCCACCCATAGCAGCATTTCCATCATTAACTTCTCCGATTAATGTATAGTTTCTCCATCCATCAAAAGCAGCAAAAGCATCAGCATCATCAGTACAATCATATCCTACACCAGGGTAATTTATTTCATCAACCATTCTATATTCGTAAGGATTTCCTAATGAAGTTGCAGCAATTTGGTCCTTAGTAAATCCATTTTCTAAAGGATTATATGTAGTAGAAGTCATGCCTAAAGGACCGTATATATTTTCTTTAGCAAATACATCCATATCTTGTCCTGATACTGATTCAACAATAAAGCCTAAAGCCATAAAGCTAAAGTCAGAATATTTAGGTTCAGAACCATCAGTTTTAAAACTCTCTACTAATTCTAAATTATTAAGGTACTCTAATTGTTCTTCTTTATTATTGCAATATAAGAAAGTAGGTTCCCATTGAGGCAAACCACTAGAATGAGTTAATAATTGGGCAATAGTAATTTCACCTTTTCCATTTTTCTCGAATCCAGGCAAGTAATCTTTTACATAGTCATCAACACTAATTAATCCTCTATCAACTAAAATCATAATTGATTGTGTAGTAGCCATAACCTTTGTTACAGAAGCTAAATCAAATAATGTATCAGTAGTCATTTCACGAGGGTTTTCAGTTTTAGTATAAACTGGATTAGCATAAGTACTACCTTCTGCTTCATAATCAGCATCAAAATAGTGAGCATATCCATAAGCTTTTTCAAAGATGATTTTGCCATCTTTAATAGCTAATGCAACAGCACCCCATCCTTCATTTCCACGATCATAGCCAGCTGTATTAATTGTTTCGTACCATACTTTATCTACGTTTGATTCCATTGTTTCCATTTCTCCAGATGTCAAATAAGAATCATTATAAGATAAATGCATATCATACTCAGTAGACTTTAATACTGATTGAGAGCATCCACATAGTAAAGATGCTGATAATAAAAGTGCTAATATTTTTTTCATTTCCTTTGTATACCTCCGTATATTGTTATCTAATAAATATACAGAAAATTGTATTTTGATAATTTTTATTATTGAATAAATTGAATGATTTGTCAATAGAAAATTTTAAAATCATTTAATTTTATAAAAATTTTCAGAATAAAAAAAATTTTTATTATAAACGATTGACAAAGGAAAATGTAGCATGATATAAATAATATACAGAAAATTGTATTTTGAGAAATTAAGGTTAGAAAAAAATATTTTTTAAATTATAATTATGAAAGAATGGTGTAGAATCAATGGATAAAATATATAGTATATTAGGGAGTGGGATGATAGCATTTACTTTATTAACTAATACGGTATCTGCTACATCAGGTTTAAATTCTTCAGAAACTACTTTAATAGAACACTTAAGTAATTTTTCATATAAATATAATGGGAAATTATTCAACTTAGAAGAAGATCTTTTAACTAAAGTTAAAAATTATTTAATTAAAGATAATGTAGAATTAAATGATGATCAAGTTAATGAAGTTACTAAATTAGTAGATGAAGCACTAGTTAATTTAATTAAAAATAATGCTTTGAACGGAAGTCATTTAACTAATGAGCAAGCAAAAAGTTTTATAAATGACTATATTATTCCTATTGCTAATATATTAAATTTGGAAGTCAGTTATGATGAAGATAATTTGAATATAACAATTAAAGATGAAAATGGACAAATTATTTATAGTGATAGTACTATAGAAGATGATACGCAATCAGGTGGCAATGATGGTACAGAATCAGGTGGCAATGATGGTACAGAATCAGGTGGTAATGATGGTACAGAATCAGGTGGCAATGATGATACACAATCAGGTGGTAATGATGATACAGTAACTGATAACAACAATGAAACATTACCACAAACAGGAGATTCTGTATCTAGTACAGTATTTTCTATGTTGAGCTCCTTGATGGTTGTAGGTGGCTTATTATTAAATAAGAAAAAGATAAAATAATAGTTCTAGCTTATAGTAAAATACTTTATATATTTTACTATGAAATTTTTGTTTCAAAATTAAAGAATATTTAAAAAATCTTATAGGATATATTTCCAGCAAAAATCCCATGTGGATTTTCTGCTGGGACAATAAAAATGAAAAATTTTCTAAAAACTATTGCTAAGATATTGATAAGATGTTAATATTAATATACAAAATATTGTATATTAATTAGGGAGTGATAAAATGAATGTTCAAAGTAAGCTTATGCAGAAACTTGGAATTGCAATTACTTCTTTAGCAGTAGAATTTTTACCTTTAAATAAAGGTGATAGAATAAAGACTGTTGCAGATCTTGCTGAAAGATATGATACAGCTAGGGGAACTATTCAATCTGCAATAAAGTTTTTAAAAGAAGAAAATGCTGTAATATTAGAATCTAGGGGACATCTTGGAACATATATAAAGGAAATAGACTATATAAAACTATTAGATTTAACAGGTATAAAATCATTAGTGGGAGTAATGCCATTACCTTATTCGAAGAGGTATGAAGGCCTAGCAACAGGACTTTATAAATGTTTAAATGACAGTGGAGTAAATACTAATCTTGCTTTTATGAGAGGCTCTAATCATAGATTAAAAGCTTTAGAAGATGGAAGGTATGATTTTGCAGTAACTTCAAGATTAACAGCAGATTATTATTTAGAAAACAATAAAAATATTGAAATAGTCAAAGTTTTTGGTGATTTTAGCTATGTTAATGAGCATATTATAGTAGTAGCAAAGGATTTTAATGGAGAGTTTACTAATGGCACAAGAGTTGGTATAGATACTTCTTCAATAGATCAATTTATGTTAACTAAAACTTATTTTAAAGATTTAGATGTACAATATGTTACATTAAACTACAGTCAGTTCATTACTGCAATTAAGGAGAACGAGATTGATGTAGCTATCTGGAATTTAGATGATATCCAAGATAGGCAAGATGATATTAAATTTCTACCTCTAAAAAGGGAAAGTAATAACATTAAAGATACAGAAGCTGTAATAATAGCAAGTAAGGAAAATTCCATTGTTAAAGTACTTTTCTCTAGAGTACTAAATGTAGAAAATGTAAAGAAATATCAAAGATTAGTTATGGAAAAGAAGATAATGCCTCAATATTAAGAGGTATTTATAATATCAAAATACAAAAAAATGTATATTGGAGGTCTATTATGGAACTAATTACTAGGTTAAATATTTTAAAGGATTCAGGAATGTTATCAGAAGGTAACTATAATAAGGTACTAAAGGTTATAGATTATTTTGATAAGGTAAGAAATATAAAACTTGTTGAAGAAAATGCTTCAATGTTTATTACTCATTTATGTTCAGCTTTAGGAAGAATAGATAATAATGAAATTTTAAATGAACTTGATGAAGAAATACTCGAATCTCTTAAATTAGAGGATACATATAATGAGTCTATGCATCTTGTAAAGGATTTAAAAGATGTTATAGGTGAAATTCCAAAAGAAGAAATGAATTTCCTAGTAATGCATGTATGTACACTATTAGCCCAAGCCTAAAATTAATCAAATTTATAATACATAAATAATTTAAATATGGAGGAATTAAAATGAAAAGAATAGTTATTGGTGGTCAAATAGACAAGCAAAAAGTTGCCGATATTACAGCTAAAATTGCAGGTGATAGAGCAAGTATAGAAATTAAGAGTGATATCGAAGCAGCTATGGCTATTAAGACTGGAAGTGCAGATTATTACTTAGGAGCTTGCAATACTGGTGGCGGTGGTGCCTTAGCTATGGCAATAGCATTACTTGGAATGGGCAATTGCGCAACAGTATCAATGCCTGGCCATATAAAAACTGAATCAGAAATTAAGTCTGAAGCAGAAGCAGGAAAAAAAGCCTTTGGATTTACAGCACAACATGCTGAAGAAGTTATACCAGTAATTCTTAAGTATATTCTTTAATATTAAAAATTGGATAAAAAAGTATTGTACAGAAGATAAGTTATTAAGAGATATTGAAAGTTTTGTTAAATATTAAATTTAAATAAAAAATATAAATTTTGGGAGGAATTATATATGCATTATCTTCAATATGTAGTAGTTGCACTTTTAGGTGCACTAGCAGCAGTATTATCTAACACAGGAGTAGCCGTATTCAATGATGGGTATAGACCAATCGTTCCAGAATATTTAGATGGAAAAATGGATAAAAAGGCTTTAGCAGCAACATCATTTGCAATTAGTTTTGGATTAGTTATTGGCTTTGGTATTCCAGTGTCAATAGCTGCATCAATTATTTTAATTCACAGTATTTTATTAGGAACAGATATTATAGGTGCTTTCTGCCCAAGTGGTAAAAAAGGGGTAATTATTTCAGGGGTAGTAGGAGCTATCTATGGAATAGGTATAGTTTATGGATTACAATTTATAGTTGATTTATTTGCACTTTTACCAATTAACTTCTTAGAACCATTAAAACAAGTTGGAACACCAATTACAGTTGCTTTTGCAGTATTCCCAGCTTTAGTTGTTGCTTATCAATTTGGAACTAAAAAAGGTTTATTAACAGGAATAGTTGCTTTAATAGTTAGACAAATAACAGCTATATACGGAGTATTTACTGTAAATGGTGCAAAAATCACATTAGATAAAGAAGGTATGGCTTTACTTGCTGGTATGATAATTATGATTATATTTGCAGTTCAAGAAAAACCAGATCCAAATGCACCAAAGGTTGATTTAGCAGCAATCTTCGAAGATAGAGTTAAGAGAATTAAAAAGAACTTACCTTTATTAGCAGTAATGGGTGGATTAATTTCAGCAGCAACAAGCCTTAGCTTATTAGCTGGAGACCCAATAAGCTTAAATCTTTTAGCAGAAGGAAAGAACACTGAAGCAGCTATGACTGCATTTGCAAGAGGTATAGGATTTATTCCACTAGTAGCTACAACAGCAATTTCTACTGGGGTTTATGCACCAGCAGGTATGACATTTGTATTCGTAGTTGGATTCTTAATAGGAAACCCAATATTAGCTTTCGTAGTAGGGGCTGCAGTTATGGCTTTAGAAATCTTCTTCTTAGATGGACTAGCTAAATTAATGGACAAGTTCCCAGGAGTAAGAAAATGTGGAGATAACATAAGAACAGCTATGAGTAAAGTTCTAGAAGTTGCTTTATTAATAGGTGGTATGATGGCAGCACAAGCTATGGCACCAGGATTTGGATTATTCGTAGTAATCGGCTTATATGTATTAAACAAGACTTCAAAGAAACCAATAGTAGATATGGCAGTAGGTCCAGTTGGAGCAATTGCAGTAGGAATTTTAATAAATATTCTATATTTAGTTGGACTATTTGTAGTAGCTTAGAAAAATGTAGAATGAAGAATGAAAAATGTAAAATTAAAGAAGAAACTCCTTAGGGAGTTTCTGAAATAAACAAATTTTTAGTAATTTGTTTCAAATTACATCAATAATTCTACATTATACATTTTACATTTTACATTCATAAA
>NZ_JBNPON010000094.1:0-8085 GCF_050315195.1 Clostridium sp. SGI.024
AGAAAATACTATAAGGAGATAATCTTATAGTATTTTTTATTTTGACTAATTCCCTAATAATATTGATATTATTAGGCTTTTATGTTTTCTTTTATAAAAATTTATTTTATAATTTACAAGAAAGTAATTACAGATTAATGATTTTAAATTTATATATAGAGGTGATTTTATGGATTTATCAATGAAGATTAAAAATGCTGCAGATTTTATAATTCAAAAATCTAAGTATAAACCTGAAATTGGATTAATATTAGGTTCTGGTCTTGGCTCTTTAGCCGACTCAATAGAAAACCCAGAATTTTATCCTTATGAAGAACTTCCTCACTTCCCTGTATCAACAGTAGAAGGCCATGCAGGAAGATTAGTTATTGGTATGTTAAATGGCAAATGTGTTATAGCAATGCAAGGAAGATTCCACTACTATGAAGGTTATGCAATGACTGAAGTAACTTTCCCTGTTAGGGTTATGAAGCTATTAGGAGTAGAAACTCTTATAGTTACAAATGCTTGTGGAGCTGTAAATGAAAGCTTTAAACCTGGTGATTTAATGATTATAAAAGATCAAATTAACTTTTCAGGAGATAATCCATTGATAGGTGCAAACCTTAAAGAATTTGGTCCTAGATTCCCTGATATGTCTAGTGCTTATACTCCTGCATTAATAGAAAAGGCAGAAGAAGTTGCTAAAAGTTTAAACATAGATATAAAAAAAGGTGTTTATATGATGTTTAGTGGCCCAACTTATGAAACTCCAGCTGAAATAAGAATGTCTAGAGTTCTTGGGGCTGATGCAGTAGGTATGTCTACAGTTCCAGAGGTAATAATAGCTGCTCACTCTGGCATGAAGGTGCTTGGAATTTCTTGTTTAACAAATATGGCAGCTGGAATTTTAGATCAACCTTTAAATCATGAAGAAGTAGTTGAAACTTCTAATATGGTTAAAGAAAAATTCACATCTCTTATGAATAAAATAATAGAAACGCTTTAAATGTAGAATTAAGAATGTAAAATGTAAAATAAATGAATAAACTCCTTCAGGAGTTTATAAAAAATCTATATTTTTAGTAATTTGGAACAAATTACTTCAATAATTCTTCATTTTACATTCTAAATTTTTAATTAGAGGCTGTTGCGACAGCCTCTTTTTTATTTATGGAATAAGATTAAATTATTGTTATGTCTTTAGTTACTGAATTTAGAACTTCACATCCATCTTTAGTTACTAAAACTAAGTCTTCTATTCTAACTCCAATATCATCTTTTAAGTATATTCCAGGTTCTATTGAGAATATCATTCCTTCTTTAACTTCTTCATTATTTGTTGAACTTACGTCTCCAAAATCATGACCTTCTATTCCTATACTATGTCCTGTTCTGTGAGTAAAGAACTCACCATAACCTGCATTTTCAATATAGTCTCTTGCAGCCTTATCAATTTCTGAGAACTTAACTCCCTCTTTTACTTTTCTAATAGCACTTAAATTTGCTTCTTTAACTGTGTTATAAATTTCAGCATGTCTTTCACTTGGAGCTTCACCAAAGAAGATAGTTCTAGTCATATCAGAGCAATATGAATTATAAACTCCTCCAATATCTATAACTATACTATGTCCCTTTTTAATAGGAGTTTTATCTGAATCATGATGTGGATCAGCACCATTAGGACTAACTGCAACTATTGGAGAAAATGAAAATTCATTTACCCCATGATTTTCATATAATTCTGCTAGAAAATTAGCATAATACTTTTCAGTTTTTCCTTCTTGTAAGTTATCCCATAGTTCTAACATAACTTTATCATTAATTTCTGATGACTTCTTCATTAATGCTATTTCTTCGGCATCTTTTATCATTCTTAATCTATCTATAATTGGAGATCCATTTACAAAAGCCTTTGCACCATTATTATTCATAAGTCTAATTAAAAAATGTGCTGGCCAGTTTTTATCCACAGCTAAAATATTTTCTTTGTCCACAACTGTGCATAAAACCTCTATTGGATCCTGAATATCACTGTACCAAATTAAATCTACACCTAAATCCTCATATACTGGGAATAATTTATTAACAATAAGCTTATGATTTCCATTAACATTTAAATATAATGCAACCATTCTTTCTCCTGGAGAAAACCATTTTCCTGTTAAATAAAATATAGCAGGTGGTGATGATACTATCATTTGACTTAAGCCTTGCTTTTCCATCTCTTTTAACACGTTATTTACTCTATTTGTCTTCATTTTTCCTCACCTCTATTTTTTTCTATATTAATAATATACCTCATGAATAAAATAATATCTATTTATATCAATTATTTATAGTGATATAATAAATTATACTTATTTAGGAGGATTAATTATGAAAATAGCGGCAATTTCAGATATACACGGAAATATTTATTCACTAATGAAGGTTCTTGAAGACATTGATGAACAAAAAGTTGATTTAGTAGTTTGCCTTGGAGATTTAGTTGGATATGGTCCTCATCCAAACGAAGTTATAGCATTGATTAAAAGAAGAGATATTCCTTGCATAAAAGGTAATTATGATGCTTCTGTAGTAGATGGAGGCTTTACATTTATAAGAGATACTTCTATTAATTCTTTTTCTCTTCCTTGGGCTGTAGAAGAAGTTAGAGCTTCAAATAAATATTATTTATCACAGTTACCTACAAAGTTAGACTATGATATTAACGGCGTAAAAGTTATTTTTACTCATGGTAGCCCATATAAAATAAACGAATATTTATTTGAAGATGGTGAAAATACTAAAAAAGTAATGGAAGAAATAAGCGAAGATGTATTAATATGCGCTCATACTCATATTCCTTCTTATAAGAAATTCGGAAATAAAGTATTTATAAATGTAGGAAGTGTTGGAAAACCTAAGATTGGACGTCCAAATGCCACTTATGCCTTAATAGAAATAAAAGAAGATAAAACTATTGATGTTAAGTTTAGGGAACTAGAATATGAATATAAAAGAATCGTTAAAGATGCTCAAATGCTACACTTCCCTACTCAATTAGTAGCCTCTTACGAAAATGGAACAGAATAAAAAGCCAATAAAAATTCGCTTAGCTGAATTTTTCAATTTATTGAAAAAGGGGCTGTGACACTAAAAACTAGTGTACAGCTCCTTTTTTTGTAAAGCTAGACAAACACCAAAATACAAAATCTTAGCATAATGAACATCATTACTCCAAGTATCTTCTAAATTAAATCCATTAATTTCAAATCCCCTATCTGCAAGTATAGTAACATCAACCCTATAATGGGTTAATATATTATTCAGAAAAACCTTCTAATTATACAATAAAGTTACAATAAAAGTTCGTTTTTTACTATTTTTAAAAAAGTAAATAAGGTAAAATAGAAGCAAAGTATTAATAATTATAAGCCTAGACTTTAATTATGTGAGTAAAGATATGCAAGTGTTAATTGTTATCTATTTATATAATAAATTTCTTAATAAATATTAATTAGTCTATATGCTTTGCATATTTTTATTCTAAATTAAATATTTATAAGGAGTGATGCTATGAAACGAAGAGTACTAAGATTATTGTCATTATGTATGATACTGGTTACATTTCTTTCAGTATCAAAAATAATGGAACTGCCTGCTAAAGCGGAAGAAAACGAAAATTCTAATTCAATTATTTCCAGTAGTAGTCCTAAAGTAGGGGATGTACTGGAATTGGATGAAAGTAAAATTTATAAAATTTACGATGCATACGATGAGAATGGAAAAGAGCTAGATGCCATAAGCGATAATTCTAGAGTTATATTTAACAATGGTGGAGCAAAGGTTGGATGGTTAAAATATGGGAACAAATTTGAAACTACAGCATCTGCTAAATATCTCTGGAGAGCAACCACATTTGATAAAAATGAAAAAACTTTTGTACTAACAAACCAAGATGCACAAAATGCACATTCAATTGTAGCTGGCCAAATTGGTAACGTTTTAAACGGTTCAGGAGCTTTAAATTTTGCTGTGGTAAAAAAAGGTAATTTAAGTAAAGGTTCTCCTTTAAAGTTCATTGTCATGGCAGTAGAGAATGGAAAAACTTATGTAAAAATAGAACAAGTTCCTTATACTGATGAACAGTATGGTGAAATTTCTAATAGACGTTATATGTCTACAGAAAATGTTACTATTACAAAAAATACAGATGTTACAAGCAATTCAGTTAGATCTTATGTTACCTGGATTGATAACGTTAGCAATACTGACAGAAGAAATGGATGGTGGGTTATAGAAGAAGTTACTACAATGCCTGGTTCAGTAGAAGATTCAAAACTTTTATTTTCTACCTTTTCTCAAAAATATCACTATAGAATTCCTGCTATAACTACTACGAATAAAGGTGATGTAATTTTATTTGCAGATTACCGTTATGATTCTAATTCTGATATAGGGACAAACTGGACAGGTTGGAACGGAGTAGATAACAGTGGTTATGCAAATATAGGCCATAGAATAGATCAAGTTATGAGATATTCACAAGATAATGGAGAGAATTGGAGTAAAGAAGAAAATCTTACTGAAAAATATTCATATAAAGGTGAACCAAATGTAAAATTAGCAAATGGTTATGGAGACCCTGCACTTGTATCAGATAGAGAAAGTGATAAGGTTTTAATGCTTTCCGTAGGTGGATCCTATGGTTTCCATCAAGATTATCCTGGAATAATCTCAATGCTTTCTAATGATGGTGGAAGAACATTTGATGCACCAAAGGCATTAGCAGGCAGAACAACTGGAATAGCTGCCATGAGTGAAATTCCAAATGATCTTGGTATTTATCAACTTGATAATGGTGGAAGTCAGATATATTCTATGTTTATTACTTCAGGTAGAATGTTACAATCTCGTTATATAAAAGTTGGCTCTAGTTATAGAATTTATTGTGCACCTCTTGCAAAAATCAGAGGTACAAATGAATATAAGAATTTTGTACTTTATTCTGATAACTTTGGAGAAAGTTGGAATGCACTCCCTGGCATTGCTATAAATGGAGCTGATGAAGCAAAGGTAGAAGAGCTTCCAAATGGAGATATTATAGTTTCTAGTAGAATAACTGCTGGAAGAAAGATTAATATTTTTAGTTATAATAAAGATGATAAAACATATTCAAGTGGTAGCTGGGGAACACAGAGCCAATTTACTATTCCTGAATCAAGAAGCTCTGTAAATGGAGATTTATATATTCTTTATGCTAAAAATAATGAAACAAATGAGTATGGATATTTAGCTTGTCAAAGTTTAACTCAAGGTACTGGTAGAAGTAATGTTAGAGTTTATTATAAGTGGCTTGATGAAAATTCAAATACACCACAAGGATTTGTACAAGGTTTCACCTCTGAAAATAGCTTTGTACTTTCAAAAAATGCTAGCGCTTATTCAGTAATGACACTTTTATCCAATGGAAAGCTAGTCTTTGCATGGGAAGAAGGAGAAATGTGGTATAATATTTCTTATGCAACACTTAGTCTTGAAACAATAACAAATAATAAATATTCACTTGCATTTTCTTCTGGTATAGGTTCAGTTGATAAACCTTATATTATAACTAGTGAAGAAGAATTAAATGCCTATAAAAATGTATATAGCAATGAACGCGTTTACTTTAAAACTGAAGGAGAAGCAAAAGTATTAGAGGATAAAGCAGCTCTCATAGAAAATCTAGAAGAAGCCTTTAATAAAAAAGTAGAAGAATTAAATAATTTACCAGAACATGAATTTCAAATCGCTAAAACACAGCTAGAAGATATAAAGAATAGGGCATTACAAAAAATATCTACAGAAAATTATGACTTAGAAAGTATAATTTCCTATTCTGATGCTGCTCTAAAAGAGATTTTAGAATTTAAACCTTATGTAGTTGAAGAGAATGTAGAAAAAGATACCAAAGACGAAGATAATACTATGGACATTGCAATAGAAACAAAATCATCAGAAAAAATAAATGTTCAAGAAAAATCTTCTATATCCGAAAAAACTAATTTAGATATAAAGTCAAACTTATCTCCAAAAACAGGAGATGAATCAAGTCAATTATTATATATTGGACTTATGTTTATATCTGCAATGATTTTAATTGTTGTAAATAAAAAATCAGATATTGTAAATCATTTTAGATAACTTCTAAGAATATTTTTATGTGTTAGGCTTTTCAAGCCTATAGTAGTATTTAATATTTCACTATTAGCTATTCGCCAGTATCCTTTATGGGTATTGGCGAATTTTATTTATTGATAGTGATTTACTTCATATGTTTTACCTTGAAACTCAAAAATTCAGCTTAGCTGAATTATTTTATTGTTCATTTTTATTTCTTCTAAGATATGCTTCAATTTCATTACATACTTTCTCCATGACTTCTACTAAGTTATCTTTATATTCTTTTGGATATGTTATTAACATGCTTTTTAGCTTATTTATCTCAATAAACTTTTCTTCTAAGAAATTTTTATTACTCATTTATTTCCTCCATACTTATTTCCTAAAATTATATTATGATTAAACGTTGCAAATGTTAGTAAATTGATGTAAAATCTTTATAAACTATATATTGTATTATTACTATGACGAGAAGAGTAGCTATATGGAAGTAGTCTTAGCGAGTAAGGAATGGTGTAAGCCTTATACGAAGCCTTTAGTGAAGAACATCTCTGAGTTTCTAACCGAACAAGTGAATATTTATTTTATTAATATTTAATCACTTAAGTAGACTTAGACGGATTCAAACCGTTATACTTTGAATGACATTATTTAGTGTCATATGAGTGGCTATTTATAATAGCAACTTGGGTGGTACCGCGAAATTATCCTTTCGTCCCTTGTATTTGGGATGGAAGGTTTTTTATTTATAAAAATTAACTAGGAGGAAAAGAAATGAGTAAAGTTGTTTATGTAAAATCTCTTTATAGAAACCAAGAAGAATATTTATCTAAAGAAATTAAAATTTCTGGTTGGATAAGAACATTAAGAGCATCTAATGCTTTTGGGTTTATAGAAGTAAATGATGGTACGTTCTTCAAAAACATTCAAGTTGTTTTTGATAACAAAATTGAAAACTTTAAAGAAGTTTCAAAATTACCTATTAGTTCATCAATAACTGTTATAGGTACTTTAGTTGCTACTCCTGAAGCTAAGCAACCTTTTGAAATTCAAGCAAAAGAAGTTATAGTTGAGGGAATGTCTAATAATGATTATCCACTTCAAAAGAAAAGACATACTTTTGAATATCTTAGAACTATAGCTCACTTAAGACCAAGAAGTAATGCATTTTCAGCTGTATTTAGAGTACGTTCTGTAGCAGCATATGCTATTCATAAGTTCTTTCAAGAAAGAGGATTTGTTTACACTCATACTCCATTAATAACTGGAAGTGACTGTGAAGGTGCTGGTGAAATGTTTAGAGTTACTACTCTAGATCTTAACAATGTACCAAAAACTGAAGAAGGAGCAATAGACTTCAAGCAAGACTTCTTTGGTAAAGAAAGTAACCTAACAGTATCAGGACAATTAAATGCTGAATGTTATGCTTTAGCATTTAGAAATGTTTATACTTTTGGACCTACTTTCAGAGCTGAAAACTCAAATACAGCAAGACACGCAGCAGAGTTCTGGATGATAGAACCTGAAATAGCTTTTGCTGATTTACAAGATGATATGGAATTAGCTGAAGATATGCTTAAATATGTTTTAGAATATGTTTTAGCTGAATGTCCAGAAGAAATGGCATTCTTCAATCAATTTATTGATAAAGGAATCTTAGATAGATTAAACCATGTAGTTTCATCTGACTTTGGAAAGGTAACTTATACTGAAGCAGTTGAAATATTAAAGAATGCTGATAAGAAGTTTGAATATCCAGTTGAATGGGGAATTGATTTACAAACTGAACATGAAAGATATCTTACAGAAGAACACTTTAAGAGACCAGTTTTCGTAACTGATTATCCAAAGGATATTAAAGCCTTCTACATGAGATTAAATGATGATGGAAAAACAGTTGCTGCAACTGACCTTTTAGTTCCAGGAGTCGGAGAACTTATTGGTGGTAGCCAAAGA
>NZ_JBNPON010000095.1:0-7724 GCF_050315195.1 Clostridium sp. SGI.024
TTAATTTTCTTTTATAAGATCATTGATTAAATTTTTATCTTCAGGTGACTCTATTTCAAGTTTAATATCAGATTCGTCCACAGAATCTTCATATCCACCCTCTATTAATTCTATATCATCTATTTTAAACTCTTCAACTAATTCTTCGTCTCCACGTCTATATTTAACTTTAACACTCTCTTTAACAGTACTATTGCTTACAACTTCACCTTTAAAGTCTCCCATACTTACAATAGATCCTGCCTTAGGCAATCTCTTTCTTATATCTTCATAAGTACTTTGTTCATAGTTTAAGCAACACATAAGTCTTCCACATATTCCAGATATTTTAGTTGGGTTTAAAGATAGATTTTGTTCCTTTGCCATCTTTATTGATACTGAGGCAAAATCACCTAAAAATGTTGAACAACATAAAGGTCTTCCACATGGTCCTAGCCCACCAAGCATTTTAGCTTCATCTCTAACTCCTATTTGTCTAAGCTCAATTCTAGTCTTAAAAATAGTTGCTAGATCTTTTACTAATTCTCTAAAGTCAACTCTTCCATCTGCAGTGAAATAAAATATAACTTTATTATTATCAAAGGTATACTCTACATCTATTAGTTTCATGTTTAATCCATGTTCTTCAACCTTCTTTAGACATATATCTAAGGCATCTTTTTCTTTTACTTTATTTTCCTTATGTTTATTTATATCAGCTTCTTCTGCTACCCTAATAACACTCTTTAAAGGAGCTACTATATCAGATTCAGGAATTTCTTTAATACCTATAACACATTCCCCAAATTCTATACCTCTTGCTGTCTCAACAACAACAAAGTCACCTTTTTTTACTTCTAGTCCACTAGGATCAAAATAGTATATTTTACCGGCTTTTTTAAATCTAACGCCAATTACTTTTATCATTATTAAACCTCCATAAATCCTATAAGCATAACTCTAATTGTTAATTGAAAATTAGAATTGCTTTGAAGTGATTTTCTAGCTTCTCCAATTTTATCAATTATATTATTAAGCTTCTTATAAGACATTTCAATAGCTATTTTTTTTATACTTTCAATTTTATCCCCATTTATTAATCCGGTAACTTCATCAATTTCTTTATAAATTATTATATCTCTTATAAAGGAGGCTAGAATATTTAATATATCTTCCTTTTTATCCTTGTAAGTTACTAGTTTACTTTCAAAATCTAAAAGCTCTCTAGTATTGCCTTTAGTCAAAAGGAATAATAAGTCAACTAAAGTATTCCTAAGCTCTTTTAATAAAGAATCTCTTAGAAAAGCTTCTGCTTTTCCTGGAATTCCTTCGCTATAGGCAATGGCCGCATTAATTTCATCTTCGCTAATGCCATTATCATTTATATTATCTATATAAAGCCTTATTTCATTCTTAGTTAATGGAGATAACTTATAAATTTGACATCTTGATTTTATAGTGTCTAATATAAGTTCTAGACTTTCACATAATAATATTATAAAAACACCTTTTGGTGGTTCTTCTATAGTCTTTAATAGAGCATTTTGTGCTTGCACTGTTAATTTATTTCCATCATAAATTATTATTACCTTTTTATCTCCTTCAAATGGTTTTTTGTTAATTTCCTCAACAATTTCCCTAATATCATCTACTCCAAAAGAAGATTTTTTACATCTATAATTTATAATATCTATATAATCTTTATCTTCAGATTTACCTAATATACTTCTGGCAAATTTATTAGCTAAATTACTTTTGCCAATACCATCTTCTCCAACAATTATATGTGCATGGGAAATCTCATCTGATTCTACTCTTCTTTTAAAGTTATCTAATATATTCTTATGTCCAATAATCTCTCCCATTACACCCTCCTAATTATATTTTTATGAATTGATCTACATCTATAACGAAAATTGTAGCTCCCCCAACTTCAACTTCAATTGGATAAGACATATACATATCAAGATTTCCAGTTATAGGAGTTGGCGTAGTAATAATTTGCTTTCTAGTTTTACAAATATCTTCTACAACATCTATAACCTTTTGTACCTTATCTGCTTCTACACCTATAATCAAAGTTGTATTCCCTGACTTTAGAAATCCTCCTGTTGTAGCCAACTTAGTTACTCTAAATCCAGCTTCAGTAATTGCATCGATTAAATCTAATGCATCATCATCTTGTACCATTGCTATTACTAATTTCATATTAACCCCTCCTAATATAAACCTCATATTAACATTTTATCACAAAAGCTGTATAAATTAAGCAAAAATTTATTATACATCCTATTTTATTTAATAAAATTTAGTATTATTTCTTTTGTATCATTAAAAACTTCATCTATAGACTTTTCTGCATTAATAATTGCAAATTCTTCACTATTTTTTTCTACTAATTTATAATATCCTTCTCTTACCCTTTTATGAAAATCTAATTTTTCAAGGTCTAATCTATTAACTTCTCTATCACTATTTTTCTCTATTCTAGCTAAACCTACTTCTGGAGATATATCAAAGAATATGTTTAAATCAGGCATATATTCTCCTATTGCAAATTTATTTATTTGAAATATTTCTTCAACTGGTATTCTCCTTGCATATCCTTGATAGGCTAATGATGAATAAATAAATCTATCACATAAAACTATTTTACCCTTTTCTAATGCTGGAATAACCCTTTCTACCAAATGTTGCCTTCTAGCTGCAGCATACAATAAAGCTTCTGTTTTTCTATCCATTTCAGTATTTTTTGTATCCAATATTATATTTCTAATGTCTTCAGAAATTTTAATTCCACCAGGTTCTCTAGTTTTTATACAATCTATTCCTTGCTTAACTAATAAGTCATATATTTTCTCTAATGTCGTACTCTTACCTGAACCATCTCCACCTTCGAATACTATAAATTTTCCTCTGTTCATTTTAGCTACCTCATGTTATAAAAATTATATTTGCTTAAAAGCCACGCCTTAATTCTTTCTTTATAATAAATATATTCCATATCATTAATATTTATTTGAGAAATTATATTACAACATTCATGACAAAATAAGCCTCTATTAATAATTATATCATTTATGAATATTTCTTTACTACAGACCTTACATTTATTTTTATCATTATCTATTGTTTTATTTTCTAATTTCATATATTAATACCCCCTCTAACTTATTATTAATAATTCTGACCTTAAAAACAATTTTTATACTTTATATAAAAAAACCTATTTAATAAATAATTATTATAGTTTAAGGGAAAATTAAAATTAAAATAACTTGGGAGGGAAAAAAATGAAACAAGAAATGATTAGCTTTATAGAAAAAAATAAAGAAGATTTAAAAGCTTTGAATAAATTTTTATACGATAATCCAGAAAAAAGCTATAATGAATTTACCTCATATGATTATATTTGCAAATTATTAAAGAAATATAATTTTAAAGTAGAAGAAAACTTTTTAGAATTAAAAACATCATTCCGTGCTTCTAAGGGTAATAGCAGTCCTAGTATTTGTTTCTTATGTGAATATGATGCTATTCCTATTGAAGGACATATAACTGGACATAACCTGCTAACTACAACTTCTGTAGCTGCAGCATTAGCATTAGGTTCCATAATAGAAAAAATTGGTGGTTCCGTAGTTATTATAGGTTGTCCAGGAGAATATCTAGGTGGAACAAAATCTGTTATGGTTAAACAAGGAATATTTGAAGAAATTGATGTAGTATTAGTTGCTCATCCTGATACTGTAACTTCAGAAAGTGGTAGTTCCTCTGCAATTATTCCATTAAGCATAAAATATATTGGAAACAGTGGACTTAGCTTTCTAAATAAAGGCACATACACATCATTAGATGGAGTTCTTTTGTTTTTTAATATATTAAATTCTATCTTGAAAGGATTTCCAGAGGATGTTGAAGTAAATTCTATACTATCTAATGGTGGATTTACTCCTCTTCTACTACCTATAGAATCAGAAGCTAAATTTTATATAAGAGCACCAGAAATGGATATTGCAAGAATAGTAGAGAATAAACTAAGAGAAATTGCTATTTATGTTTCTAAGCTTATAAGAGTACAAAACTCAATTTCATTATATGAACCAGAAAATGAAGAACTTATAACAAATCGTACTTTAAACAGATTATTCAGTCATAATTTAAAAGAAACAGGAATTATTAATATTAATGGCCCTAGAGATATATATTCAGGCCTAAGTTTAGGGATAGTAAGTAAGAATATTCCTTGTATACAACCGTTCTTCTCTATTATAGATGATTCAAGTATTAGATATGGAACTAAAGACTTTGCTAAAGCCACAATCTCTGAACATGCTTTTACAGAATCTATGAAAGCATCATTGGCTTTAGCATTTACAGGTCTTGATATTATATCAAAAGAAAATCTTCTTTCTGAAGTAAAAAATGAATTCTATAAAAAATAGGCTCTATATTGAGCCTATTTTTATCTTAAATTAATTTACATTTTAATTTTCCATGCCTTATTATTTTACTAATAAATTTATCACTTGGTTGAAATTTAATCTTTCTTATTTTATCCCCACTTTTATAAACACAGTAATAAGATTTTGCTCCTACTCTATTACATAAGTAAGATTTTGTCCCTTTTGTCCCCATATATTCCTTTGGCATATCTGCCTTTTCTCCTATAAAAAGTACATCTGACATCCTTATACTTTCTAAATTCTTTTCTTCTTTATTTCTTATTAAATTAATTATAAGCTTGTCTGCAATTACTACATATTTATATGAAACAAAACAGCTTCTAATTTCCTTAATTATCAATATTACTGAAATAACTATTAATGAGAAATTAAATATATATCCAATTATATGTTTGTTATATTTTGACCTTTCAATAGCTTCAGCCATATAAAGTATGGCTGTTATAGAAAATAAAATCACTGCTATAACTGGTATTCTTTTTTTCTCAACAATTTCTCTATGCATCATTTTTCTAATTAATCCCCCATCGACCTATCAATTCATTATAATAAACAATATTCAGATTATACTAGTTATTATTTCATTTGACCATATTTGTATTTAATTATTAATCACTATATTTTTAAGTATTTTAAAAGTTATATTGATTTATTCTACTTATATTCAATTTTTCTATAAATTTCTTCACTTTTCTCTATATTTAAATTTTCTAAATAAAATTACTTAATATTGTTACAAATTCGAATATAAATAGTATAATTATCTTTGATATCAACTTAAGGAGGTTTAATAATGATACAAATATATAAAAGTGTTGGTGAAAGTAATCCCTCATTAAAAGTTTTAGACAATATAGAACCAGGATCATGGATAAATATAATTGCACCATCAGATGAAGAGCTTATTTTAATATCAAAAAAGACTGGTGTACCACTTTCCTTTTTAAAAGCTCCTTTAGATGACGAGGAAACTTCTCGTATAGATATAGAAGATAATTGTTTATTAGTAATAGTTGATATACCTTTCACTGAAATGGAGGATAACTCATTAACTTATGATACATATCCATTAGCTATTATTCATACAGATAAACAAATAATTACTGTTTGTTTAAAAAATAGCAGAATATTAACAGATTTTATAAATAGTAAAGTTAAATCATTTTTCACATTTAAAAAATCTAGATTTATATTGCAGATATTAAGTAAAATATCTAATTCATATTTAGTATATTTAAGACAAATTGATAAAAAAAGCTTGATGATAGAAAAAAGATTACATAAATCAATGAAAAATAGAGAATTAATTCAACTTCATTCCTTAGAGAAATCCTTAGTTTATTTCTCTACATCACTTAAAGCAAATGAAATAACATTAGAAAAGATGCTAAAATTAGATATAATGCAAAAATATGAAGAAGATCAAGATGTTTTGGAAGATGTAATAATTGAAAATAAGCAAGCTATTGAGATGACAGAAATATATAGCAATATACTTGCAAGTACAATGGACTTCTTTGCTTCTGTTATTTCTAATAACTTAAACATAGTGATGAAAGTATTAGCTTCAGTTACAATTCTCATGGCGATACCTACAGTCATCGGTGGTATATTTGGGATGAACTTTATCAGAATGCCACTTATAAATAATGAATTTGGTTTTGAAATTACTATGATAATAACATTAATTTTAACCTTCGGAACTGCATATTTGCTATATAAAAAAGATATGTTTTCATAAATAGTAGGGTTGTATCCATAACCCTACTATTTATTTATATAATAGATAAAAATTATCTTGTTAAGTTTAATAATTTCTAAATACATATATGGATTTAATAGCTAATGTTTTTAGATGAACATAGATTTAGTATTATTATAGTATATTAATATATAAATTATTTTAAAAGCAGGTGTATTTATTTGTTTAATAGTAAACTTAATTCCATACCTAAGTCTCCTACAATAGGAATAGTTGCTCCCTCTTCTCCAGAATCTCATGAATATATAGATGAAAAAATATCTATATTTGAAAATTTAGGATTTAAAATAAAAAAAGGTATGCACTTATATGATAAATTTGGATATCTTGCAGGTAGCGATAAAAATAGAGCTAATGACTTAAATTTAATGTTTGAAGATAAAGAAGTTAATGCAATTGTATGCTTAAGAGGTGGATATGGTTCTATTAGAATGGCACCCTATTTAGACCTAAAAAAAATAAAAAATAATCCTAAACCCTTCTTTGGTTATAGCGATATAACCTTATTACTAAATTATATATATAATAAATGTCACTTTCCTACCTTCCACGGTCCAATGATAACTTCTGACTTTAATGATATTTCTACTAAAGAATATTTTTTAAATATATTCAATGGCTATAATAATAAGATAATTTACAATTTAAATGATCTATGCCATAAAAAGTATGAAATATGGAATAATAAAGACTTTAAAGGTAATATAGTTGGTGGAAATTTATCCATTATTTGTTCCACTCTCGGAACTCCTTATAAAATAAACTTTAATAACAATATACTACTTGTTGAAGATGTGAATGAAAGCCCCTATGTTGTGGATAGAATGCTTTCTCAATTAATTTCTTGTGGAAAACTTAAAAAGTTATCTGCAATACTAATAGGAAACTTTACAAATTGTAATAGTAAGGATACAACCTTAACTATAGAAGATATTCTAAAAGAAAAACTTCTTCCTCTAAATATACCTATAATCTCTGGCTTGAAAATAGGGCATGAATATCCTAATATAACTATTCCTATAGGTAGTTCTTTCAAGTTTTCTTCTAAAGATAAATTATTGATTCAAAAAGAAATTATTTTTAAAAAATAAAAAAAACTACAAGAAATCTTGTAGTTTTTCTTTGGAGGCGCCACCCGGATTTGAACCGGGGAATAAAGGTTTTGCAGACCTCTGCCTTACCACTTGGCTATAGCGCCATACCTGGTGGCTCGACCAGGAATCGAACCAGGGACACGAGGATTTTCAGTCCTCTGCTCTACCGACTGAGCTATCGAGCCACTATACCTGGCAACGTTCTACTCTCCCACACAGTCTCCCGTGCAGTACCATCGACGCTGTAGAGCTTAACTTTCCTGTTCGGAATGGGAAGGAGTGTTTCCTCTACGCCATCATCACCAGATGCTATGATTCTCTAAATCTTTGATTTAGCTAAGAATCTTATACTCCTAAGCTTTGCTTAGTAAGTTTAATTTGAGATTTTGTTTTCTCAAAATTGTATATGAATTAATAACAAAT
>NZ_JBNPON010000096.1:0-7699 GCF_050315195.1 Clostridium sp. SGI.024
CATTAATATTCTAAAAGCTAATTATTTTGTTCATACTTAGTCCATGGAAAATTAACATTATTGATAATAGTTGCCCAAGCTGTATATATAGCTATATATAGCCAATAACTCACACTATCATTTTGAGTAAATCTTGTAAGAAATACTAAAATATCAGAAAAGAATACTCCACTAAATACTAAAGGAGTAAAGGTAAGTATTGAATTTATCCTATTTGTTTTCTTAGTTATTTTAAGCCTTACATTACATTTATCACATTTTAATTTATAAAATGGACTTATAAACATACTTTTCATTGTGCTATATTTAAATTTTTCTCCACACTTTGGACAAGTAGCCATATAAATTCCCCTTCTTAGAATTATATTAATTCTAATCTTTTATTTTATCTAAATACCCCTTTAATCTTTTACCATGAGCTCCAGCATATTCATTTGAATTTACAAAGTCTAAGAATTCTTCTTTTTCCATCCACTTATAGGAAATAGTTTCCCCTTCTTGAAGAATAATTGAATCTTTATCACAATCTACTATACATAAGTACCCATGATAAATTCTTTGATTTTCTTCATTAACAATATGATAAATTTCCTCTAAAGAAGTTGCAATAATCCCTGTCTCTTCCTTTAGCTCTCTAAAAGCACATTCTATTGGAGTTTCACCTTTTAAGGAACTTCCTCCTGCACTTGCTTCATATTTCCCAGGAAAAGTTTCCTTATTAAAATCTCTTTGCATTAATAAATAGCTACCATCTATATGTTTCACTAAAACTTCACAAACAAGATGATAAAATCCTTTTGGAATTTCTTCACCTCTTACTAAATCATAATTAGCCTTTGTTTCATCCTTATAATAGGCATCCCAAATCTCCATTGCTTACCTCCTTGTATTATATTTTCTATTATTATAATTTTACCATTTTTTATATAATATGTGAATTGAATCTATAATACAAAAATCCCGTATTGATAGTTTTTAACCAACACGGGAATACAAATCATTATTTATTTGTATTTAATAATACGGGTTAGAATCCACATCCTCCATTACAGTTATTGGAGCCACAACAGTTATTATTCCTGCAGCATCTACAACATCTACAACATCTTCTACATCTTCTACATCTATTACATCCAAAATTATTATTACATCCAAAGCAATTATTAAATCCAAAGCAATTATTACATCCAAAAAACATATAAATACCCTCCTTATTTGTATACTATAATATATTCATTGCATTACAAATTGTTCTATTATGTATCTCTTTTAATTTAAAAATTTATAAAAATTTGTTCATAGGGTAATATTTTTATAAATTCTCCTATAATAAAAAATACCCCATACGCTAGATATTATCTCTAGCATATAGGGTACTTAATCTAAGCTACTCATTATGATTAAATTTCAATCTTTTATCAAAACTAGTCATCCTTTTCTCTGCAAATTTTATGTTTCTCCATTAACTTAATTACAGATTTATAAGACAAATAGCTAGCAAAATTAAAAACAAATACCATAATATCTATAACTAATAATCCTTTAATAAAACTTATATTAGTTATAGGATTAAATAGTATAGCTAACAATATTAGAGCTATTCCTAAAGCATATACGCTTATTTTTTTTTTATTATTGCTTATATTAATATACTTTTTTATTTCTTCCTTATAATTCTCATCATCATATTCAAATTTATAGTTATTAATCATATTATTTTTCATAATTCTCACCCAAATTTACCTTTTTAAATTTTACACCTTCTTATTTAATAACTAATTAAATTTCAAATTTATATTTGAATATCCCATTACCATTACTATGACTAACTTAAATATTATAAATTTAAGTTTTTACTAAATAATATCTTTAAATCTTTAATTCCTTGCAAAATTTCTTCTTTGGAAAAATTATTTTCTAATAAATCCTCATTACTTTTTTCTAATAATTCTTCATAAAAATCAATTCCAACTTTATAATTTGCTTCAGACTTATTTTTTTCTATTTCTTCAAAAAGAACATTTTCAGCTTTATTATATTCCTTTTTAGCAATAAGACTTTTTAAAATAATCCTAAGAATTTCAGATGATCCTGTATCTTCTAAATTAACTACTAGCATTTCTTCTCCCTCCTTATTATGTATACTATGATTTTATTTTCATTAATCCAAGTATTTCTTCTCCATACTTTTCATATTTCTTTTCTCCCATTCCTCTTATACTTAAAAGCTCTTCCTTTGTTTTAGGAACTTTATTTGCAATCTCCATAAGAGTAGAATCTGAAAATATTATATAAGGTTTTATTCCTTGAGAATTAGCCTTATCTTTTCTCCATAGTTTTAATTTATTAAATAAATCTTTATTAATTATCTTCTCTTCAATATCTTCACTAAGTTTACATATAACCTTTTCTTGTGATTTCAATACTCGTATTGATCTTGGATTTAATTTTAGCATAGAATAAGTTCCATCCTTTAAGCTAACATACCCTAGTTCTATCAAAGTTTTAATTAAATCCCTTATAAATTTACTACTATACTCTTTCATTATACCAAAAGTTGTTAATTTATTTAAGTTGTTTTGAATAATTTTAGGTCCAGTAAATCCTCTAAGTATATCTATTAATACTGATGTTCCATATTTTTCTCTACTTCTATAGACACAAGATAATATCATTTGGGCTTCTATTGTAAAATCTCTAAGTTCCTCATTACTTAAACAATTACTACAGTTGTTACAATAAGGCTTTACATTTTTATCTCCAAAGTAATCTAATATATAACTTCTATAACAATTTTCATATTCACAAAAGTCAATCATTCCTTGAAGTTTTTTAATTTCTATTTCTTTTCTTGTACTTCCTACAGTAGTATAAATTAAATATTCCAAGGTTCTTATATCATCTCTATTATATAAAAGGTGGCACTCTGTTCTTTCCCCATCTCTTCCTCCTCTACCTATTTCTTGATAGTAGCTTTCTATATTTTTACACAATGTAAAATGTATTATATATCTTACATTTGATTTATCGATTCCCATACCAAAAGCATTAGTTGCTATCATTACATTATAATTATCTTTTAAAAATTCATCTTGATAATAATTTTTTTCTTCATCCTTAAGTCCACCATGATACTTTGCTATAGATAGTCCCCTTTCTTTTAAATAATTATATAAGCCATCAACTTCTTTTCTAGTAGCACAATATATTATTCCACTTTCATCTTCATGACCCCTTATATAATCTTTAACAAACTCAGCTTTATCTTCTTCTTTATGAACAGAAATAGCTAAGTTTTCTCTATCAAAACTACCTAAATATGTATATGGACTAATTAACCCAAGTAAGTTTAAAATATCAGACCTAACTTCCTTTGTTGCTGTTGCTGTAAAAGCTGTTACAACTGGTCTAACTCTTAAGCTATTAACAAATGGTAATATATATCTATAACTTTTTCTAAAATCATGTCCCCACATAGAAACACAATGTGCTTCATCTACTGCCACTTGACTTATCCAAAGTTTTCTAAGCATCTTATTAAAATATTCATTTTCTAACCTTTCAGGAGCTATATATAAAAGCTTAATTTTACCTTCATAACACTTAGTTAATATTTCTTTAATTTCATCTAAACTTTGTGTACTATTTATATAAGCAGCACTTAATCCAATATCATTAATAGAATCTACTTGATCCTTCATTAAAGATATTAAAGGAGAGACAACTAAAGTTATACCATTAAAAATTAGTGCAGGAATTTGATAACAAACAGATTTTCCACCTCCTGTTGGCATTATACAAAAAGTATCAACTCCATTTAAAATATTATTTATTATTTCAAATTGTCCTTCCTTAAAGGAGTTATATCCATAATATTTTTGTAAAATTTCCATTGCTTTATTTATAATGTTAATCACTCCTTTCTTCTTAAGATTTTACCATATTTTTTAAATATTAAACTCTAAATTATATAATAATATTTCATTATATAGAGGCATATTATTAGTATTGCTTTAATATTCTTTGTAATTCTATTTGTTCAGTTTGTCTATGTAATTCTTAAAAATGATATTGAGAATAAAAATAGCAGTAAATACTTTAACATATCTACTGCCATAATAATCTAATTAACGAATTAAGCCTTATATACCTATTGATCTAATATATCTATAAGTTTCTTACTTTCTATATTAGTTAAACCAAACTTTCTTGTTACTTGTACTAATCTTTCATATAATTCTTCTACTTGAATTACCCCTCTTAAATAATTACTTATATCATTTCTAACTTCTAATATTATTTGAAGTGCCTCTATCCTATCATCATTAGTTAATTCATTATTTTCTATTGATCTGTATAATATATATCCACATACAGAACATAATTCAACATAATCAATAACAGTACTATCAGATATTTTACTTAACATATACTCTATTTCCACAGATGAATATTTAGTATAAATATCATTATTTATATTAAAGTGAACTGATGCATTTATAAATTCATCCTTAAGATCACTAGTAACCTTTTTATTTAAGTAATCTAAAACTATACTATATATAATAGTGTCCATCTCTGTCTCCCCTTACTTTAATCCTCTAATTATAATTTATCATATTATAGATGATTTTTAAATTATATTTTCGCATTATTTTCAAAATTAATAATATTTGTTACCTTTACTTTTGTAAATTATAGGTATATAATTATTATAAGAAAAGTTTTTACTATCGCGGGATGGAGCAGTTGGTAGCTCGTCGGGCTCATAACCCGAAGGTCGTAGGTTCGAGTCCTTCTCCCGCAACCAAAAAGGAGCTGTTCACTATTTTTAGTGCAACAGCCCCTTTTTATTATACTCTTTTTATTATACTCTTTTTAGGTACTCTGCTGTAATTGTATTTGAGCTTTCCACCATCTCTTTTGGAGTTCCTTCAAATACAACCTTTCCTCCATTTGTTCCACCATCTGGTCCTATATCTATAATATAATCTCCTTGCTTCATAACATCTAAATTATGTTCTATTACAATAACGGTATTTCCTCTATTTACAAAGCTATCTAATAACTTCATTATCTTTTTTATGTCAGCAGCATGTAGACCTGTAGTTGGTTCATCAAGAACATAGATATTTCCCTTTTTATCCATGTATTTTGCTAGTTTTAAACGTTGCCTTTCCCCTCCTGATAATGTTGATAGTGATTGTCCTAATGATAAGTATGATAACCCAACTTCATTTAAAGCTTTTATATGTTTATAAATCTTTTTATTATCTTTAAAGAAATCCATTGCTTCTTCAGCAGTCATATTTAAAATTTCAATTATATTTTTCCCATTATACTTATATGACATTGCCTCATCATTAAATCTTTGTCCATTACATTTTTCACAAATAGTAGTTACTGGGTCCATAAATACTAATTCTGTTACTATTACTCCTCTTCCCTTACATTCAGGACAAGCTCCATCACTATTAAAAGAAAATAATCCTGGTTTTACATTATTTATCTTTGCTATTTCTTTTCTTATTTCATCAAAGAAACCTAAAAATGTTGCTGGCGTTGAACGTCCTGTTGCTGTTATTGGAGATTGATCCACAAGGATAACTCTATCTTCATATTCCTTAGCAAAAACATCTCTAATTAATGAACTCTTGCCTGAACCTGCAACCCCTGTTACTACTGTTAAAACATTTAAAGGAATATTAACTGATACATCTTTCAAGTTATGAATATTAGCATTTTTTATTGGTAAATATTCCTTTGGAATCCTTGGATTTTTCTTTATTTCTATATTTTCCTTCATTGCATTTCCTGTTAAGGTATTAGAAATTAACAAATCTTCATAGCTTCCTTGGAATAATATTTCTCCACCATTTTTTCCTGCTAATGGACCTACATCTATTACTTCATCTGCAATACTAATAATATCCTTATCATGCTCAACAACAAGTACAGTGTTACCCTTATCTCTAAGACTTTGTAATAACTTAATCATACGATATACATCTCTTGGGTGCATTCCTGTACTAGGTTCATCAAAAATATATATCATTCCAGTTAAGGAGCTTCCCATATATCTTACTAACTTTAATCTTTGTGCTTCCCCCCCTGACAATGATGAGGATTCCCTACTCATACTTAAATATGGTAGTCCTATATCTATCATTCTTGTTAATGAAGCTTCTAAGGATTCTATTATAGTCGCTGCTCTATCATCTTTAATCTTTCTTAAAAATTCTCTTAATTCAATAAATTCCATATCACAGATTTCAGAGATATTAACACCATTTATTTTACAGTTCAAAACATTTTCATTCAATCTTTTTCCATGACATACTGGACATTCTTTTTGTGATATTAATTTTTCTAAACGTTTTGTAGAATAATCCCCCATATTAGAAGTATCTCTTTTTAAAACAAGTCTTGATAAATGATTATATAATCCTTCTACCTTCTTATTTACTCTTTCCCCATCTTTTTCATAGGAGCCATAAAGTAATAAATTTCTTTCTTTATCTGAATAATCTTTTAATTTTTTATCTGGATCAAACAACTTAGATTCTACATATTGTTTAAAGTACCAATTACCTGGATGGAAAGCTGGCAAATCAACCATATCTTCGTTCCATGATTTTTCTTCATCTAGTATTTTATAAACATCTAATTCCATTACATTTCCTAAGCCTGAACAATTCATACACATTCCCTTTGGATCATTAAAAGAAAAATAAGATGCTGTTCCTACATAAGGTGTTCCAATTCTAGAATATAATAAACGAATGGCTGAATACAAATCACTTATTGTTCCAACTGTGGACCTTGCATTTCCTCCTAATCTTGATTGATCAATAATAACTGAAGCTGATAAATTATCTATGTAATCAACCTTTGGTTTCTCATATTTAGGAAGTCTTCCTCTAACAAAAGCACTATAAGTTTCATTCATTTGACGTTGACTTTCTGCAGCAATAGTGTCAAAAACTATACTTGATTTTCCAGAACCTGATACTCCTGTAAATACTACTATTTTTTCTTTTGGTATCTCTAGTGATATGTTCTTCAAATTATTTTGATGTAACCCTTTAATTATTATGTTATTCCTCATTTCTCTCTCCTTTTAATTTTTTTACTTATTTATATCAATATAATCTTCTTTTAACATTCCGTATAAATAATAATCACAATAAGTATTTACCATTTTCCCATTACGGATAAGCCCCTCACGTTTAAATCCTACTTTTTCAAGAGTTTTATATGATGGGATATTTAATATATGCACATCTGACCATAATCTCTGTAATTCTGTTTTTTCAAAGCAGAACTCAACAACTGAGGATAATGCTTCTGCCATAAGCCCATTTCCATGATATTCTGCAGATAACCTAAAAGCAACCTTTGCCATTCTATCATTTTCAATTAAATATACCCATAATTCACCAATAACCTTATTATCATCTTTATTAACAATTCCTAAGTGAAAGCTTTTTGTTTTTCTTTCTTTTTTCTCAAATATAAGTTCAGGATTTAAATCACTTTTACTTGGTCTTTTCCCCCAATACTTATATATTGATTTATTGGGTAGCCATTCTTTTAAATCATTAACATCAGTAGGCTTTAATACTCTAAGTATAAGCCTTTTTGTTTCAAGAACTGGTTTCTCATTAATATAATCTTTTAAGCTCATATTAATTCTCCC
>NZ_JBNPON010000097.1:0-7660 GCF_050315195.1 Clostridium sp. SGI.024
TATTAAGGGACTTCATCCAAACTTTTAAAAGACTTACCTTTTCAATATTAATTTTTCCATTATGCCTTCTCCAATATTCACCCATCTCCTCTGCTGCAAATCTTGGAACTCCTAGCATGCAAAATGCAACAGCTTCTTCTGTACTTACTCCAAAATATATATAGGATGGAACTAAAATATTATTATAATGTCCCTCCTTGCCTCTTACTATAGAGCTTGCCCTTTGCACTGCTGACATACCCCACGGTAAATTATTTATTAACTTACTATATATATATTCTCCGCACACATTAATCTTTTCATCTAATTCACTACTTTTACCAATGTCTATATTAGAGGCTATCTCTCTAAGAGTCTTCCCATTAACCCAATCTTTTGTTATGCTAGCCACTAATTTTGCACTAAATCCTTGTGAATTATATAAACTTAAATTTATCTCGGGTATCTCATTAATTATATCAATTAATCTTTCTAATTTAGTATCGTTATAATCAAATAAAATTTTATCATCTATCTCTATTGTTTCTCTTCCTAACTTAATAAGTAGCATGTTCATACTTATACTACTTAATCCAGTTTTATCTATACTCTCCATAAGTTTTTTTCTTTTTAGTTCATTATCTAGCTTATAAATATAATTCTGAGTTAATCTTAATAGTTTTTCTCCCAGTTCTCTATCATTATTTGCTTCTAATTGATGATATACTAAACTTCCTCTAAGTAAGTCATCAATTTCAATATTAGGATCTATTAACAATATATGATGTATATATTGTAATAAAGCGGACAATTCCTTATGCTGCCTTATCCAGTATTTATTAATCCCATCCTCAGGTACATTTTCTAACATATTCAATAATGATGATATAACCTCTTGATTTTTATATCTTAAATACTTCTCAAAATCTTCCTTATCAGAATCGTTATTACAAATAACTATTATATGCCCTTCCTTATCTACCAATGCCCTTCCTGCTCTTCCAGCAATATTCCAAAACTCTGATGTTGTCATTTTTCTAGAGTATCCTGAACTAGGTATATTAACACCTTGAAATATAACTGTAGATATAGGAAAATTCATTCCTTGTGCTAAAGTAGTAGTTGCTGCTACTATTGTTATTAACTGCTTTGAAATAGCCTCTTCTATTTCCTCTCTAATTATTAATGGTAGTGATGAATGATGATATGCACAGCCACGCCTTATAGATTCATAAAGTAAGCATTCTTTACCCATCTCCTTTTCTACAAGATCCAATAAAAACTTTAATTCATCTAATTTTTCTTTTTTTAATACATCTCTATATAAAAACTTCTTTATTAGACCTTCTGCAATTATCTTTTTAACACATAGAATTAATACTCCACCTAATTTTTCATACTTTTCAGCAATATAGATTGATTGCTCTGTTTTTGTAATATTTTTTCTTTTACTATCATTAATTCTCACTTTAAATTCAGATGAATACATAGTATTTAAACTTGAAGGAATATAGGTTATTTCTCCTGTGTACCTTCCATTTCTTTTTATCTTATCTAATGTATAACTTCCTGTAAATTGTTGTGATGGTTTCCAATCAACAAATACTTCATGACCTCTATCTCCACTTAGCCATTGTGATATGTTATCTGCATTTTTCATAAATGGACTCAGCATTAGTATTCTTAAATTTCTATGTTCTTTCCTCAACATAGCTAGTAATAATTCTAATTTAGCTCCTCTATCATATTCTTGTAGACCATGAGCTTCATCTACTACCAATAACTTTAATTGTTCTACAAAAGGATGTTTTGACTTCACAAGAATATCTAATTTCTCTGGAGTAGTTATTATTATATCTGTATCTTTTAATAATAATTGATCCTCCATCCCTTCAATATCATTATATGGTATAGATATATCTACATTAATTCCAATTCTTCCAAAATCATATCTTAAATCTCTTTTCACTTGATTAACTAATGCTCTTGTAGGTACAATATAAGCTATTTTTGCATTTGCATATAGATTTAATGTTTGTAAGATGTAAAATTTCGCTATTAATGTTTTTCCTGCACTTGTTGGCATTTGAACTACTATTGCAGTCTTATTTGTATCAAAAATATTCTTTGATATTGCTTGTTGTTGAGATGGCCATAACTCAAAAATAGGTTTATTATTTGTTTCATCCGTTAACAATTTTATATACTCATCTATTTTTTCAGATATACCACTTACACTTGCCCATAGTGATATACTCACCATTTTTTTTAACACCTTTTCTATTAATATAAATATAAAGTTCCTATCGCTTCTATTAGCTTGCTTTAATAATTCCTGAGAATCAATACAATATCGTGTAATTATCTTTTCTATATTTTCTGGTTTTCCTGTAAGAATATATTTTTTATAATATTCCACCGCCTCTAATATATTTAATAAAGATCCTATCCAACATATTTCATCATATAAATCTTCTCTATCTAGTTTTGATAGATATATATCTTCTTTAGATTTTTGGGCTATTTGTATATTCTCAATAATTTTATCAACTAACTTTATATCATTCCATCCATCCTTCTTTCTTAACAAGATCAATATTATTAAATAAACTCTATCTTCTAAGTATTTAGTCCATTCTGTTTCATCTTGCTCAATAAGATATTTATCTAAGTCTATTTCCATCAAAATCATTCGTACTTCTGCTAATGAATCAGAAATAATACCTGTGCTAACTAAATAGAACAATTGCTTTATATAATCAATATCATCTTTATCTTTATTGGAATACCATATAGTCTTCCATATATCATAACTTTTTTTATAAAATTTTACAGCTTCATCTTCTGATAAGTTCTGAATCTTAATTCCTGATCCTTGATACATATATGCTAGTAGCTCAGAGTGCCTACTAGGTACAATATTATTTGATTCAATATTGTTAATTCTTTTTAAAATATCATTTTTAGTCCAATAGGTTAATAGTTCATTTGTTTTGCTTAAACTTAATAACTTGTTTATCTTGCTTTCTAAATCACAAATCATATTAACCCTCCCTTAATTTTGTATATATCTCATCTGCAAAATCATTTAATTCATAATCTATTGTTACTATATAATATTTTATAATAGAAGATGCAAATTCGCTACGCTTACATTTAAAATTCCCATAATCTTTTTCAGTATAGAATTCTTTTTTTCTTAAAAGAAACGGAACAACCATTATCTTACTCTTTAACAGATCAAAGTTCTCTCCACATTCTATATCCGTTGCAATATTACATAATAATTCAAAATATTGCGAATCCGTTAATTTGTCTATTGACTTAGCCAATGCCTTTTTTAGTCGATCATCAATACTACACATGCTTAATAATGTACTATACAAACTATCATTTGTGTTATGTACCACAGCTGGTGGACTATCTTTAGAATCAGAGGCTTTGACTTCGCAAGTAACTATAGAGCTTAATTCTATATTTCCATCAATCTCTTTAAATATAAACCCAAAATTATCTATTCCCCTTTTAGGCGTATCTGAATCTTCTTCATCTTTAGTAATTCTACAAGTAAAAGTTACTCCATCAATTTTTTTCAACATATCCTTAGCAATTAATTCTGATATCTTGCTCCTAGTATTCTTTAACCATGGTCTTCCTTCACATGTACTTTTTCCGGATTAGGTACTAAATATTTAAGCATATATTTCTTTAAATTCTCTGCTCTCTCAGCCTTGATATTTTTTATTTTTTCTTCAAACTCTATTCCTACTCCATACTCTTCTTTCAAAACTGGTAATATATACCTTAAAAATTCCTCCTTCTGATTAATGTAATTTAGCTCATAGGTTGTATAAACATCATTTTCTATATTTTCTTTCATTATACTTTTACAACAAGGATACTCCATAATACTACTCCTCAATATTCAAGTTAATATATTTATATTAATTTCTGCATTTAATATACACTAATTAAATCCTATTATATCAATTTTAACAATATTATTCTATATTTTTCCAAAAATTGCGGTAAAATAAATAATTTATAAATCAAAAAGCAACTTCTGTTTACGCGAAGAAACAGAAGTTACTTTTGCAAATTATTTAATATTATTAATTTAATATTTGTTCTGATTATATTAAGATAATTAATAGTTTTAAATAAAGCATCAATTTAAGAACTACAGGACAATCTGAATTCTAATAAAATATCAAGGAAAGCTTTGTAAACTTAAAGCTTTCCTTTTTAATTTTATTATGATATTTTAACATATTCTAGGTAACATATTCCCTTCTAAAGGTGGTAGTATTCTTTTACCACCAAAATAATTTTCTATATAAATAGTATTTTCCTGTTCTTTAACGAATTCTCCTATAATTTTAGCATCCTTGCCTTCATGTATTGATTTAATTAAATTTAAAACTTTTTCAGCCTGACTTTCTTCTACAACTAATACCATTCTTCCTTCACAAGCCATATATAGTGGGTCAAAGCCTAAAAGTTCATTTATAGCACTAACCTCATTATTAATAGGAATATCACCCTCATTTAAATGTATTCCAAGGCCACAAATATCAGCAAACTCATGTAATACAGTTGCTAGACCTCCTCTAGTTGGATCTCTCATTATTTTTATTGAGTCATAATTATCCTTAAGTATTTCTATAAAAGGAAATAATGATGCACAATCACTTTTAATATTGCTTTTTACCTTAATGTTATATCTTTCTACTGCAATTGTGGTTCCATGATCTCCTATATTCCCTGTTACTATAATTTTATCTCCTTCTTTAATTGACTTTTGATAATATCTATCTGATACTCTTCCTATTCCACTAGTATTAATAAATACTCCATCTAACTCACCTTTTTCAACCACCTTAGTGTCTCCAGTTATTATATTTACTCCTGATTCTAAGGAAGTTTGTGACATTGACTTAACTATTTCCTCAAGCTTTTCTAGTTCAAAGCCTTCTTCTATAATAAAGCTTGCACTTAAATAAAGTGGCTTAGCTCCTGATACTATTAAATCATTAACTGTTCCACAAACTGCAAGCTTTCCTATATTTCCTCCTTGAAAGAATATTGGCTTTACTACAAATGAATCTGTAGTAAAAGCTAATTTACCATTTACCCCTTCAAATACCGTTGCATCTTGTGCTTTTGTTAACAAGTCATTATTAAAATATTTATAAAATACATCCTGAATTAATTTCTTAGTATGTTCTCCCCCATCACCATGAGTAAGCTTTATTACTTCCTTCATTTATTCATCTCCTATTATATTTGTAAAAAATAGAACATGCTCCTTCAGAAGAAACCATGCAAGGCCCAATTGCATTTTCTGGAGTACAACTTGCTCCAAAAAACTTACAATCACTTGGTTTTTTCTTTCCTAATATAATCTCATTACATGCACATTTATTAGTATTTTTTTTATTTAAATTTACTTGAAATCTTGCTGCTGCATCATAATTATTATAACTTTCATTTAATATAAAGCCTGAAGCCTTAATATCTCCAATGCCTCTCCATTCATTATCACAATTTATAAATACATCATTTAATAAGTTAGTTACCTTCAAGTTTTCTTCTAAGGTAACACAACCTTTATATAAGTTCTTAAAGCTTTTTTTACTCTTTCCTTGCTCTTTAGTTAAAAAATATAAGGCTCCAATAATATCAAGTTCACTAAAACCTGTTACTACTGCTGGAATATTATACTCTTCTGCAATAAACTTAAAATAATTTGCTCCAGTTATTGTTGCTACATGTCCAGGGCAAATAAATCCCTGTATATTTAAATTATCATCCTTAAGTATATGATTTAATATAGGCTCCATTTTCTTTATTCCTATTAAAAAGCTAATATTCTTAAGTTTTTTTTCCTTAGCCATTTTTATAGTTAAAGCAATTATTGGTGCTGTAGTTTCAAATCCAACAGCTAAAAAAACTATTTCTTTATCTTTATTTTCTTCTGCAAGGCTTATTGAATCTAATGGTGAATATAGAATCCTAATATCTTTTCCCTTACTTCTTTCATCAATTAAACTTGCCTTACTGCCTTTAACCTTCATAATATCTCCAAAGGTAGCTAAAATCACATTACTTTCTTTAGTAATTTCTATAGCTTCATCAATATACCCTTCAGAAGTAACGCACACAGGACATCCAGGTCCAGATATTAAGTTTATTTTTGATTCAACCAAACTTCTAATTCCAAACTTAGATATAGATTGAGTGTGTGTTCCACAAACCTCCATAACATTAAATTTATTTATTGGAGAGGTATTAATTTCTTCTAAAAACTTTTTTATTAAATCTCTTTTATTCATAGTTACCTTCTACTTCTGAAAGTAATTCTAGCATTGCAGTTAACTCTTCAAAATACTCTAAATCAATTTTTTTAATAGCACATCCTGCATGTATTAGAACATAATCTCCAACCTTTGGTTCTTCAATTATTTGAATATTTATCTCACTTTCTACCCCCATAATACTTACCCTTGCTGTATCCTTGTTCAATTCTATCATTTCACCTGGTATTGCTAAACACATATTATTACATTCCTTTCAGTTTTTAAATTACAATTAATTTTCACTTAATATCTCACTAGCTATATTAAGTTGTCCAAAAGATAATCCTCCATCATTTGTTGGAATTTCTTTATTGTAAAAAACCTGAAACCCTTTTTTAATTAAGTTCTTATATAATCCCCTTAATAAATGCTCATTTTCAAAGACTCCTCCACTAAGTACAACCTTCCTTATACCTTCCTTTTTTCCTAAAATACAAACTAAATCACAGGTTGAATACACCAGTGAATTGTGAAACTTTGCTGATATCTTAGATATAGGTTCCCTTTGCTTTATATCCATTAATATTCCTTCTATTATCTTTTTATATTTTATTTGAAATACTCCATTAGCTTCACTAATATCATACATATAGCCTTCATTTATATTTTTATCAATTATATTTTCTAATTCTATGGCTCCTTGTCCATCATAAGTTATATAATTTCTAAGTCCAATAATTGATACTACGGCATCAAATAATCTCCCAATACTAGAGGATAAAAAGCAATTTACTCTTGATTGTAAAGCTTGTATTACTACTTCAATTTTTTCTTTTTCTATATTATTAAGTATTTCTGCTGGATTATATCCTAAATAATATAAATAACTTACTGCACATCTCCAAGGTTCTTCTATTGCTTTATTACCACCTTGAATCTTTATATATTCTAAGTGACCAGCTCTTTTAAATTCCTTTCTATTCCCAACTAAGAATTCTCCACCCCATATTGCACCATCTAATCCAAAGCCAGTTCCATCCAAAATAACTCCAATTACATCTTCATATATCGAATGTTCTGCCATACAGCTAACCATATGTGCATGATGATGCTGAACTTCTATTTTATTTATATTTTGCTCTTTTGCATATTTCGTACTTAAATATGATGGATGCATATCATGTACTAAAAGCTTTTTATTAATATCAAATAAGTTAATAAAATGGTTAAGTACATATTTAAAATTATTATAGGAATTAAAATCCTCTAGGCTCCCCAAGTACTGACTTAAATAAATATAGCCATTTTTTGATACACAAACTGAACTCTTTTGATCACCTCCAATGGCTATAATTTCATATTCCTTATTACTTTTTGATATA
>NZ_JBNPON010000098.1:0-7655 GCF_050315195.1 Clostridium sp. SGI.024
AATATGTTACTTTAAAAAGTAAATGTAAATTGAAAAAGTAATTTCCGTTTTTCTACTTAAACAGAAGTTAGTTTTGCAAAGTATCTGATATAATTAATTTGATATTTGTCCCGAGCATATTAGGAGGATTAAATATGTCAAATAAAGCTTTAAGTAAAGGAGAAAATTAAATAATTATTTTTGAAACAGAAGGCAAATATGAAGATAAAATTATATTAAGTGATAAACCACTATATTTATAAAAATAGTAAAACTACTAACAAAAAGGAAGAAGCTCCCTGTGGAGCTTCTACAATATATTTTTTAAAAAAGATAAGGTATCTTTAGTGGAATCCTTCTTTTGTAATTTTCCATCCTTCACAAAGTTTTCTTCTCTCTCTTTTAATTCCTCAATTAAATGATTTCTTAATTCATTCATAATATTTGTAAATTCAGGATTATTACTTTCATCTACTAATTCATTTGGATCTTTCTGTAAATTAAAAAGTTGTTCTTCATCTTTAATAGGATACCAAATATATTTCCATTCTTTTGTAACAATAAAGTGATTAGAATATTCCCCAAAGCTATGTTCTCCATGAATGTAATCTCTTAGAGAATAACTAGAATCATATAAGCATTTCTTAAAGCTTTTACCATCAATATTTGTTACCTTCTTACCTACAGCTAAATCTACCAAACTTGGGAATATATCTCTAAGCTCTACTAATTCATTAATTTTCTTAACTTTACCCTTCAAAATATTTCCTTGATCATATACAAAAAGTGGAATATGAACACTTCCCTCATAAGGATATGCTTTCCTAAAGAGATTATGTTCTCCTAATTGATCACCATGATCTGATAAGAAGATAATAATAGTATTTTTATCAATCCTTTGCTCTTTTAACGCAATTAGGAATCTACCAAGTTGATGATCTATATGAGTTATTGAACCATAATAAGCTGCAATTGCTCTCTTTAACTCCTTTGGTTTCAATTTACCTACTTTTGCTATAGTAGAAAGAGGAGTATCATCTCCTATATTCTTTGCCCATTCTCCAATTTTAACTTCTGGTAATTCATCTATCATATTCATATACATATCAAAATAATATTGAGGTGGATCTAATGGTGAATGTGGTCTTGTAAATGACATTTTTAAAAAGAATGGACAATCCCTATCTCTCTTCTTTAAAAATTCAATACTTTTTGTTACTACCCAATTAGTTGGATGTACTTCTTCTTCACAATGCCAAGGTCTTGCTACCCATGAATTGCAGTTTAAACCATTATCCATTAAATCAACACTATTACCTTTTTTATCTCTAAACCAGCTTAAATAATCATCTACATTTTCAAAGGTATCTGAGTACTTTTTGTTATAATTTCTAGAAAGGCCTAAATACCCATCATGTAATTCAACATGTTGAAAGCCTAACCTATTTCTTTCTGGATAAACATGCATTTTCCCAATACATTCAGTTTGATATCCTAAGTTAGTGAATTCTTTAGCTAATGTCTTTTCATATCTCCATGGTATGCCATCTTCATAACCCACTCTTCCATGATTTTTTTGTGATAATCCTGTCATTAATGCTGCTCTTGAAGCAATACATGATGGTACTGCTGTATAAGCATTTTCAAAATTATACCCTGAGCTAGCCATCATATCTAAATTTGGAGTGGAAATAACTTCATTTCCATTAGCCCCCATACAATCATATCTCATTTGATCAACCATTATTAAAATAACATTAGGTTTGTCCAAAAAAACACCTTCTTTACTAAAATTTTATTTAACTTTATCTTTAATTTATTTATTAAATTTTTTATTAAATCAAAGCTTATTAACATCTCTTTTTATATTATTAATATACCTATAACATTGTATATATTAAGTAAAATTAGTGCTATTAATACTATATTAAAGACTTTTAAAATAACTTCTGAGTTGAACTTTTTATTTAAGCTTGCACCTATAATTCCACCAACTATCCCCCCTATAATCATATAAGGTAACATAGTTAAATCAAAGGGTTTAAGCCCCTGTGTTGTTATTACTGTGAACAGCTTAGAGCCTTGAGAAAATAGAATTGTAATAATAGAATTTATAGCTGCTTCTTTAGTATTCATAGAAAAGAATAAAGCTAATACGCAAACATTTATAGGGCCTCCACCTATACTTAAGAAGGAAGCAAGACTTCCTAACAGGATTCCTATTAATATACATGCAATAGAATTACTCACTTTATAGCTTTTAAACTTTTCTTTATTATTCATATAAATATATATGATAATTAGAAGTATAGCTAATGTTAAGCTTTGAATAATAGTTACCAAAGCTTCACTTAAGAACATTAGTAATATATTTACTATCTTATTCCCAAGAACACCACCAACTATTGAACCAATACCAATAAAAGCTGTTTTTCTTAATTCTATTTTCACCTTATATCTAATTTGCTTTATTATAGAAACTAAAGCCATTGAAAAAACTGTGAAGGAAGATAAAACTCCTATTGTGGGCAAATTATAATCTCCTAAAAAATCCAGAAGAGGTTTTATTATTACTCCACCACCTAGCCCAGTCATTGCCCCTATAACTGTTGCTGCTAATGCTATAAAAAAATATAGTATCATAACTAACTCCTTTCTTATATTTAACCGAATGTACTGTTGTATATTATATATTATACATTTTATATTCTTATTAAATAAAGCAATTTATACATTATTTAAGTTAGTACATTAACTTTTCCTATATAAATTAATTATTATTAAAATTAATTTACTATGACACTAAAATAGATATTTAGTGACTTTTCTTTATTACTTATTTTTATATAAAAAAGGAGCTGTCACAGCTCCTTATTAATTTTCACCCCTAGGTAAAATTCTTATACATTCGTATAATTATTTTCTTCTTCTGATTCCAAAATTAAATTTTGTTTTTCAACAGCTTTATAGAAGAACCAGTATATAAGCACATCAACAACTATACATACTAATTGAAGTATTGACCCACTAATATGACCTCCAGTTGTAAAGAATCCACTAATAATAGGTGGCATAGTCCAAGAAACAGCAATACCTGTAGTCTTAGCTACTAATCCTGTTGCCATTGCTGCATATGAAATTATTGCATTAGCCATTGGTGCTAAAATAAATGGAATTAATAATGAAATATTCATTACTATTGGTAAACCAAACATTGTAGGCTCATTAATATTAAATAAACCTGGTGTTAAAGTTAATGGTGCCATAGTTTTACTAATCTTACTTGCTTTTTTCTTTCTAGCAATAATAGCAATTACTATTACTAAACCAATGGTCGCTCCACCACCACCCATAAATACGTAGTTATCTATAAATTGCATTGTTATAATATTAGGCAAATCAGCCATTTTATCAGCTTGGAATATTAATCTATTCGCATCTGAATTCATTAACCAAATAGGCTTAAGAATACTATTTACAACGTTTCCTCCATGAATTCCAACAAACCAGAATAAGCTATTTAATAGAATTGCAAAAAGTGTTCCAAAAATATTATTTCCTAGTAAACCTAATGGTCCACCTAAAATTTTTCCTAATAAATCATGAATATTTACAAGTCCTACTCTATCAATAATCGCAAAAATAACTAACCATAAAGTTATAATTACTGCCCCTGGAATTAAAGCACTAAAACTTCTTGAAACTGCAGGTGGTACAGCTTCTGGTAATTTAATTTGAATATCATGTTGTATAAACCACTTAAATATTAAAGAAGATATTATACCAAGAACCATTGCAACAAATAATCCTTTACTTCCCATATAACCTACAGGAATACCAGCTCCAGCTTCACCAGTTACAAAAGGAGTAACTACTATAAAAGATGATAATGCTATAATACCTGCTGAAACACCATCAAGCTTATGTTGACGTGCAAAGCTATAAGCAACTCCAAAACTTGCAACTAAACCCATTAATCCAAAGCTACTATCAACACCCTTCCATAAGTAAGTGTCTATTCCCATTTCAGTTAGCCAATTAGTCCAAGCCTCTATAGGGAAACTTGCTATTACAAGAAATAGCGAACCAATAATTATTAACGGCATACTTAATGTAATACCATCACGTATTGCTATTAATACTTTGTTATTACCTAACTTTGCAGCTATAGGTAACATTTTTTCTTCAAGAATTTCATTCATCCTTTTCATATTATCCACTCCCTTTTATTTAAATACATAATAATATTACTTATCAGTAATACGATTATAAACTTCAATGATTTCTTTGGCTAAATCTGTAAAAGCAATTGATGTCATTAAATGGTCTTGCCCATGCACCATTAATAATGATACTTCTGCTCTCTCTCCTTGTGCCTCTTTAGTTAACATTTCTGTTTGAGAGTGATGAGCTTGTCTTAATGAAGCTTCTGCTTCAGCAATCTTAGTATTAGCTAATTCAAAATCTCCAGTTTTAGCTGCTTGAATGGCTTCCATTGCATTACTTTTTGCATCTCCACCATACATAATTAACTGCATTATTACCTCTAAATTCATTTCTTCTTCCAAAATAAACACTCCTTCTAAAGCAATTTAACATAAAACTAGCTATTCATTAATCTTATAGCTTCTTCTAATACTTTTTCGCCCTTCATCATTCCATAATCAGTCATATTAATTACACCTAGTTTTATTCCTAACGGTGCAACTTTAGTTTCAAATTGTGATTTCATAAAACGCACTTGAGGTCCTAAAAGCAATACATCTATTTTTCTACTGCTTAAATACTCATCTGCTTCACTAGCTGATACAGCGAATATATCTGCATCCAAGCCCTTTTCTTCAGCTGATTTTTTCATTTTATTTACCATTAAACTAGTGCTCATTCCAGCTGCACATACTAACATAATTGTTTTTTTCATACTATACCTTCCTCCTTAAAACTATTTATTAATATATAATGAATGTAAGCAATATTAAACTGCCCTTCCCATACTATATAATTCTTTATCTATTAACTGAGCGTGCAATCATTGAAACAGTATGACGAACCCCTCTAATTGCCTTACTCATTGCAAAAATATTTTCAAAAGGTGCTACTCCCCCATAACCTGCATCACCAATATGTTGGATATCCACCCCACATATTTTATTACGTATTGCAATTTGCTTTATAGTGTCTTCATCAGCACTTTCTTGGCTAGTACCAATTGCTGTTAATACAAGTGCTCCCTTTCTATGTGACACTTTAACTACTTCTTTCAATTCTGAATCATCAAAACCTGGTACTGTTCCAACTGCTGGAACTAAAATAATATCTGCACCAGCATCAATAAACTCTTCTACTGCTTTTATATCTGCAACTGGTTCATTAACACCTGCTCCATGCATTTTCCCAGCAATTATTAATCCAGAAAAATTCTCTTTTGCTAAGCGAATTGTCTTTTCTATTTGCGAATTAGTAACTCCTGTGCCTGGATTTCCAGTAAAGCAAACAAAATCCATTCCAAGCTTTTCAATTTGCTTAATTGTTTCAAGATTAGCTTGTCTTCCTCTACTAATAGTTAACATATCCTCTGACATATCTGCATCTAAGTCAACAGGCTCTAAGTTTACTCCTATTGGACGTCCAACTAATCTGTGTAGCTCATCCACAAAATTTCCTTCTTTAACATCTAATCCAAAAATATGTGGGTCTAAAACATCCAAACAATTAAGAAGAATTAAATCAGCTCCAAAAGCTTTAGCAATTTCAGAGTTTGTAATATCTCCTACAAAGGATTCTCTTGGTGCCACATTCTCTGAAAGAATTGTTCTACCTTCACTAGCTTTAATACTTTGTTTCAATTCTGCTGCGGTCATTTGCAATATCTCCGAAGCATTTGCACTAATTAATCTTTTTCCCATAATAACGCCTCCAAGTCTTAAATTTAATCTTAGGTATGATTTTTTACTAAATTTTAAAATTTATTATTATTATATAAACCTCTTCTTTTGTTTTCTATTTAATCATTAAACAACTTCCTTATCAGCCATCTTAACAAAAGGTAAATAAACTACTATAGAAATCGCTAAATTTACCAATGATAATACAATTGCTCTCCAGTCAAATCCTGTAGAGAAAAATCCATATAATACAGGTGGCATAACCCATGTAACATTTTGAGTAACTGGTGCTACCCATCCTAAACTTGTTGCTAAGTATGAAACCGCTGCCATTAATGAAGGTGATAGTAAAAATGGTATAAATAAAAGTGGGTTCATTACTGTAGGAAGTCCATACATAACAGGCTCTCCTATATTAAATAAGACTGGTGCTATACCTAATTTTGCTACTTCTTTATAATGACTGTTTCTAGATTTCCAGAATATCGCTATTAACAATCCTAATGTTCCATACCATACAAAAGATCCATAAGATACGCTTGTCCATAAATATGGAATTGATTGATTATTTTGGAAAGCCTCCATATTAGCTAATAAAGTAACTCCAAATAATCCTTCCATAATTGGTGCCATTACGTTTCCACCATGAATTCCAAAAAACCAGAATAATTGTGTTAAGAATGCTATAAGTACAACTGCAAGGAAGCTTTGCGATAATCCTAATAATGGAGTTTGAAGCACTTTATATATCCAATCAATTAATATTTGTCCAGTAATTTTATTAAATACATATACAAATATACTTACACTATATAATGCAATAAAGCCTGGAATTATAGATAAAAATGGTTTTGCAATAGCTGGTGGTACTGTATCTGGTAACTTAATTGTCCAATTTTTATTCATTAATTTACCAAAGATTATACATGCCATAAAGCCAACAATCATTGCAGTAAAATAACCATTTGAATTAATTTGAGCCCCTGGAATTACTCCACTTACTGTAATAGAAAAATTATTAGCATCAATAGCTATGTCTTTAATTCCCTTAAAAAGTTCTGATAGAACTTGTCCATCAGCATTAGGTAATTGAATAGTTTTAGTAATAGAATTACTAATAGCTATAATAAAAGCTGAAAGAGCAACTATCCCCGATGATAGATAGTCTGTATTATAAATTTTAGCAATATTTACACCTAAAGAAAAAATAAATAATAGAGATACTATAGCTAAACTTCCTTTAAATATTAAATTGTTAATATCTACAACAAAGCTGAACATTTGAGGAATAGAAGTATTTCCAAATTGTCCAGGTACATCTACTAAAAATGCATTTAATAATAGTGCAATAGAACCAGTCATAACAACAGGCATAGTACCTATAAAAGAATCTCTAAGAGCTATTAAGAATTTTTGATTACTAATCTTTGAAGCAATTGGTAATAAATATTTTTCAATAGTTTCCATTAATTTGTTCATTATTCTACCTCCTTACTATTAAAAATTTTTTTCGATTTGCTTTTGTGTATTTATAAAAGATAAATGTTATTAAATATAGACTTACAAACTTCCAAATAAGCATAATTGTTTAATCGTTTTCATTATACTTATAAGCTTTAAAAAATAAATCTACACTCAAATTCCTTATAAATAATTATTTATTGACCATATTTTTCCTTTCAAAAACATATATTTGATAATAAATTATTATTAATTATATTTAAAGTATAATTTACCATGAATAATTTGTCAATACATATATTGGATATCGCTAAAATTTTTAGTTATAAT
>NZ_JBNPON010000099.1:0-7595 GCF_050315195.1 Clostridium sp. SGI.024
GTCGAAGATATAATACTATCTCTTCGACTTTTTAACTTTTAATTATTATTAAATTTATTACTTTATTATTAAATTTCTAACTTTTTATTTAGTATTATACTAAAATAAAGTTAGAAATCTATTTTAATAAAAGAGGTGATTATTACAATGAATAAAAAACTAAATTTAACATTAATACTATTATCATTATCATTATTACTAATTTCATGTGAACCCCAAAATAATATTTCTAAGTCTAACATTCAAAATAAAGATTCTATAGATACAGAATCTAATACTGATGTTAATCAAAAAAATAATGCTGATATTAATACTGATGTTAATCAAACTCCCCCTAGAGAAACATTCATAATTGCAGGAGTAGGCCATAACACTATAAAAGATTTTTGTGAGTTTTCTCTAAATGATCTTGTTGTTTCTAAAAGAATTGAACCTGAAATTTTAACCTCAAGCTCTTCATACTATGATGTGAAAAATAAAGACAATATCTATATAGATATTATTATAAATGTGAACAATTTGAGTAATAAATCTAAAATAGCTGAGGATTTAATCTCTGCAAGAATAAAAATAAACAATAATGAATATCACTGTTTTTCCCTAGTAGAAAGCGTTGATGAATCTAATTTAGAAAAATCTACTTCAATAAAACCACAAGAAACAAGAAAAATTCATTATGTAACTGAAGTCCCTATAGCTGACTCTATAGGTGAATTAGAAGTTATTCTAACCTCTAACGGAACAGAGCATAGTAATATTTTCCATCCAACTCAAAATTCAGTAAAAGAAATAACAAATTTAGAAAAATTAGAAGAATATTATCTATTAATAAAAGAAGCTAAAAAAAATCAGCAAGATTATGTTAATTCTATTGATGACCCTAATGTTAAACAATCAGTACAAACTCCATATTCTGCTGCTATTGCAGAATCAAATTCATTATCTATAAAATATCCAAACGATATTTACACTATAAATAAGGCTTTAAAAAGAGTCCTTAATGGTAAATAATATTATTATCTAAAATGTTAATTTAAATTATCTAATCGAATATAATTATTAAGTTATTTCGCTAAAAGTAATTTTCACGAAGAAATAAAAATTGACGGTTTTAAGCCATTTATAGACTATTAAAAATTAAAAAAATCATAGTTTTTGGTTTACTATAAATAAACTTCTATATAAAAAGGTACTATTTCGTATTCTTAGTTACGAAATAGTACCTTTTTATAATTTGTTTCTTAAGTTTTATCTAGGTTTAAAATGGGGCATATTCCCTTTCATTAAACACCCGAGCTTTACGGTAATCATAGCCTAAGCATATACCTTTTCAGTAGCAGTTGCTAGGTTGCTACACCCATTTTCAGTTGGCATTGAGTAGTACCAACTCCCTTTTTATACCTCGCTATTTGGGAGTAGCGACCAATGTGCACAATGATATTATATCATAATTTTTATAATACACGCCGTTAATTATAATCACTAGAATTTAATATAATAAATATATAAACATAGTTATATTTACGAATAAATAATGTATTGACTTTATCATTATTCGTGTTATATACTTTTGATATGACGTAAACAAAGGAGGACTTTAAATGAAAAATGCATTAGTTTTTCAATCAGATTTTGGAATAGTAGATGGAGCAGTAAGTGCTATGTATGGGGTGGCATACTCAGTTGATAAGTCTTTACAATTATTTGATTTAACTCATGAAATACCACAATATAATATATGGGAAGCTTCATATAGATTGATTCAGACTACAGTATACTGGTCAAAAGACACTGTATTTGTATCAGTAGTAGATCCAGGAGTAGGTTCTAATAGAAAAAGTATAGGAGTTAAAACTGCTACAGGTCAGTATATAATTACTCCTGATAATGGAACTCTTACTCATATTAAGCGTATGTGTGGAATTGTAGAAGCTAGAGAAATTGATGAAACTATTAATAGACTACCTAATTCAGGAGCATCATATACTTTCCATGGAAGAGATATATATGCGTACACTGGTGCAAGGCTTGCAGCTGGAGTTATAACTTTCGAACAAGTTGGACCAGAAATACCAGTAGAAGATGTTGTAGAACTTCCTGTAGTTGAAGCATGTAAGGAAAATGATATTGTTACTGGATCTATTGATGTTTTAGATGTAAGATTTGGTAGCTTATGGACTAATATATCAAGAGAATTATTTGTAAGCTTAGGTATAAATTATGGAGATAAAGTAGAGGTATCTATTAAGAATAATAAGAGAGAAGTTTATAGAAATATAATGGTTTATGCTAAATCCTTTGCTGATGTTCATGTAGGAGAAACTTTAGTATATGTTAACTCATTAGATAATTTAGCAGTGGCAATAAATCAAGGTTCTTTCTCTAAAGCTTATAATATACAAACAGGTACAAGTTGGATTATATCCATAAGAAAAGCTCCAAGATTAGTATATGAATAAAAATAATAATAAACGTACTGATAGTATTATTATATGGAGGAATTAGAATGAAAAAGAATTTATCTATTAAAACTATAGTAGCAATAGGAATAGGAGCAGCAGTATTTATGATATTAGGACGTTTCGGTTCCATTCCATCAGGAATACCAAATACTAATATTGAAACAAGTTATGCATTCTTAGCTTTAATGGCAGCTTTATATGGACCTATAGCAGGTGTATCAATAGGATTTATAGGGCATGCTTTAAAAGATTTAGTTTTCTATGGTTCACCTTGGTTTAGTTGGGTTATAGCTTCAGCATGTGTTGGATTAATACTTGGATTAGCATGGAATAAGTTAAAGGTTAATGAAGGCGAATTTCAAAAGAAAGAAATTATTGTTTTTAATATTTATCAAGTAGTTGCTAATGTTATTTCATGGATTATAATTGCACCTACATTAGATATTATTATTTATGCAGAGCCAATTAATAAGGTTTATTTACAAGGTATAATAGCTGCTATTTCTAATTCTGTTACAGTAGGAATATTAGGAACTTTTTTAATTAATACTTATTCAAAAACTAGAGTTAAAAAAGGAAGTTTAGATAGGGAATAATACCTAATTAAAATACTGGAGACTTTAGGTTTCTGGTATTTTTTATTTTTTTTGATATAGAAAATGTACTAATTACATATAATGTCAATGATTTTTTTGTGTACATATTGAAAAAATATAGTAATATTTAAAATCGGAGATAAAAACTTTAATATTATATTTTACGTGTAAAGGGAGATTTGCTATGAAAAAACCTGTTATTGAGTTCAAAAATTTTACTTTCCAATACAGAGCTCAAGCAAAGCCGACATTAAATAATATAAACCTAACTATATATGAAGGTGAGAAAGTTCTTATTGTTGGACCATCTGGATCAGGAAAAAGCACAATTTCAAATTGTATAAACGGATTAATTCCATTTTCTTATAAGGGAAATATTTCAGGAAGTTTAAAAATAAATGGTAAAGAAACTAAAGATATGAGTATCTTTGAATTATCTAATTCAGTTGGAACTGTTCTTCAAGATCCAGATAGTCAGTTTATCGGATTAACTGTAGCAGAAGATATTGCTTTTAAGCTTGAAAATGATTGTGTAGATCAAAATGAAATGAAGGAAAAGGTGAAAATAACTTCTAAGATTGTTGATATAGATAATCATTTAGACTTAGCACCTTATAGTTTATCTGGTGGACAGAAACAACGTGTAACCTTAGCAGGAGCTATGGTTGGTGATGTAGATATATTATTATTTGATGAACCTCTAGCAAGCTTAGATCCAGCAACTGGTAAAAGTGCTATAGAATTAATTGATGAGATAAAAAGAAATACAAATAAAACAATAGTTATTATAGAACATAGATTAGAAGATGTATTACATTGTGATGTAGATAGAATAATTGTTGTAGATAAAGGTAATATTGTAGCGGACATGTCACCAAAAGAACTTTTAGGTTCTAATATATTATCTGAAACTGGAATACGTGAACCTCTATATATTACAGCCTTAAAGTATGCTAAATGTGAAGTAAATTCAGATATTAATCCACAACATATAAATACATTAAATATAGATAAATGTAAAGATAAGTTGAAGAGCTTATATGATGTGACTATTGAGGGAAGCAAAGAAATATCAGATGAAGTTTTATTGGAATTAAAAAATGTTAAATTTGGATATGAAAAAAATAGAGAAATATTAAAAGGTATTTCCTTTAAGGTTAGAAAAGGTGAGATGCTTAGTATAGTAGGTAGAAATGGTGCTGGAAAATCTACAATTTCAAAATTAATTTGTGGTTTTTATAAGCCTACTGATGGAGAAATATTATTTAATGGGAAAAACTTGCTTAATGAAACCATTAAAGAACGTGCTGAAAAAATTGGTATTGTAATGCAAAATCCTAATCAAATGATATCTAAAACTATGATATTTGATGAAGTAGCATTAGGCCTTAGAGTGAGAGGTCTAAGTGAAGATGAAATTAAAGAAAGAGTATTTAATACTTTAAAGATTTGTGGATTATATGAATTCCGTAATTGGCCAATTTCAGCCCTTAGTTTTGGACAGAAAAAGCGTGTAACAATAGCATCTATATTAGTTTTAAATCCAGAAGTTATTATTTTAGATGAGCCTACAGCAGGACAAGATTTTAAACACTATACTGAAATTATGGAATTCTTAAAGGAATTAAATAAAAAGGGAGTTACAATTATAATGATAACTCATGATATGCATTTAATGCTTGAATACACTAATAGAGCTATTGTATTTTCAAATGGGTTAAAATTAGCTGATGATATAGCTGCAAATGTTATTACAGATAAAAATGTTATTAATGAAGCAAATTTAAAAGAAACATCTTTGTATGAATTAGCTATAAAAGCTGATTTAGATAATCCAAGAGATTTTGTAAAGAAATTTATTGATTATGATAGGAGGATTAGAGCATATGAGTAAGATGTTAGAGTATTCCAATATAGATTCCCCTATTCATAAGTTAACTGGTGCAGCAAAGTTAATTGCATTTATAATATGGGCTATAGCATCTATGATTACTTATGATACAAGATTGCTTATATTAATGTTTGTTTTAAGTATAATTGTATTTAAAATTTCCAAGGTAGAGTTTAAACAAGTATCATTTGTACTTTATTTTATATTAATATTTTTATTACTTAATAATTTGGCAATATTTATTTTTTCTCCATATGAAGGAGTACAAGTATATGGAAGTAGAACTGATTTATTTAAAATTGCAGGACCTTATACAGTAACATTAGAACAGTTATTTTATCAATTTAATATAACCATAAAATACTTTTCTATAATACCAATGGCATTATTATTTATGGTTGCAACTAATCCAAGTGAATTTGCTGCATCACTAAATAGAATTGGCGTTAATTATAAGATAGCATATTCTGTTTCCATTGCTTTAAGATATATTCCAGATGTTCAACGTGATTATCAAGATATATCTTTTGCACAACAAGCTAGAGGAATAGATATGTCTAAAAAAGAAAAATTGACAAAAAGGATTAAAAATTCAGCTTCAATATTGATGCCTTTAATTTTCTCAAGCTTAGATAGAATTGAAAGCATAAGTTCAGCAATGGAGCTTAGAGCTTTTGGAAAAAATAAAAAACGTACTTGGTATAATGGAAGAAAATTTGAAAAAGGTGATTATATAACAATAGCTATAGCTGTACTATTATTAATTATTTCTATAATCACTGTTATAATTAATGGTGGAAGATTCTATAATCCATTTATTTAAGTAAAGAATTTATTAAATTCAGATCATTATCGTATGAGTAGGTAAATAAAATTTAAAGATAATAAGGAGAGAAAATTAATTTCTCTCCTTAAACTATAATTAAACATTATCTATTATTCTAAAGAATAAATCCTCTAAAGTACCTTTTTCATTATATTTTTCTTTTAGAAATTCTTTATTTCCAGAGTCAACTATTTTTCCATTTTTCATTAATATTACAGTATCACATATTTCATCTATGGAAGATAAAATATGTGTGCTTACTAAAATGGTTTTATTTAAAAGTTAAAATTTAAAACTATCTTATTGTTTGACATAAATATGGATAGATTATATTATTAAAATACATAAGTAATTGGACAGATGTTAAGGTGGTGGAAAGATGGAATTAACAAAAGCTCAAGATAAGTTTATAAGACATAAGACTTCTGGATATCAAGTTTTAAAAGGTAAAGAAGGAACGGGAAAGAGTACAGCTTCAATCTATAAAGCATTAAATTTGGAAAATAACTATTGTCTTTACGAAGATGATAAAATACTATTTGTTACTTCGAATTATGTTAAAAATAGTAATGCTAATGAGCTTTATAATAAAGAAAGTAACAATAATTATTTCTACTCACTATTTTCGTTAGAAAGAAATAGAGTAAATATAGTTACTTTTGAGGAACTAATTAATACATATTACAATGCATATCTTAGAGAAAAGGGACAAGTTTTTAAAATAATAGATAAAAAAGAATCTTTAAATGTATTAGAAACTCTAAAAAATGAAATAGAAACTTTTTATAAGAAATCTAAGTTTATTGAAAAGGCTACATTAGATTTCTTATTAGATGAGATATCATGGATAAAAGCAAGCAATTTAACAATAGAAGAATATTTAAATGTAGATAGAAAGGGTAGAAAGAATAGAATTAAGAAAAATTCATATACCAGAGAGTCTATTTATATTATTAAGGAAATGTATAATAACAAATTATACAGTAGCCAATTTATTGATGAATATGATCATGTATTATTTGCTCTTGAATATGTTAAAAAATATAAAGGAATCTATAGTCATATATTTTTAGATGATATTGAAAAAATGACTAAAGCTGAAATAGATTTTATAAAAGCTATTTATAAAGAAAAATCTTATTCATCTTTTATTTTTATATTAAATAGTGAATTGAATAATAAAGAGAATTCATGGATGATAAAAGGAAGAAAGTTCAATACACTAGGTGTGGATATAAAGGGAAAAAGCTTTAGCTTTAAATTAAGATTTGAAAAGAAAAAGAAAGTAATTAATACAATAGAAAAATTTGAATATATTAATTTAAGAAATAAAGATGTAGTAGAATTTAATATAGATACTGCTTCTAATATTAAAGAAATATTTGATAATGATAATACTATATATAATGAAGATGATTTAATAGATGTACCTATGTATAATAACATAGCAGCAGGTAATCCTATTGAAATAAATGATAACATAGAAGGAAGTTTTTATTTACCTAAGTATTGGCTAGAAAGAGGAAAAGATACTTTTATTTTAAGGGTAAAAGGTGATTCTATGGTTGATAAAAATATATGTGATGGAGATTTAGTTGTTATTAAGAAACAAGCTACTGCCAATCATAATGATATAGTTGCTGCAAACTTAGATGGTGAAGCAACCTTAAAAACATTGAATTTAAATGAAGAGACTCCTAAATTAATGCCTGCAAACTCATTATATTCACCAATAGAATTAGCTAATAGGGATGTAAGTATTTTAGGTATAGCAATAGGTGTAATTAAACAAGAGGTAAGTTAAACTTATCTCTTATTTT
>NZ_JBNPON010000100.1:0-7378 GCF_050315195.1 Clostridium sp. SGI.024
TTTTTAAGTGTAATTGTTGTATTAATAAAAAAACAGTTATAAAAGTATCAGTAAAACCATTTATTATTTGGTGTACTTCACCATTATTTATAAATAAGATTTCATCAGCTATTTCCTGAGCAATATCTATTATAAGTAGATATAATTATTCCATTATTCATATCTCTATATTTTTTAATAGCCTCATAATATATTCAGTACTTATAAAATCAATAGTTCCAAAAGGTTCATCCATAAAAATATATTCATACTTTAATAAAAATCCTATTATTCTAACTAATACTATTTTTATTTTTTCTACCAATTAGTAGTATTATAATATAACCTATTATAACTATAATAAAAGGTAATAATTCTATATACCAAACTAAATCTAATGCCATAAATATATCATTTAAAATCATTGCTATCATAATAATTATTAATAATACTACTTCTTTCTTCATATTATCCTCCATTATTTCTATATAAAACTTATTCCATATACCAATTATATACTGTAATACTTTATTTTTATATATATTGTATTTAAATGAAAAAAATAAACCTTAAAAGAATTCAAGATGTAAATTGAAAAAGTAATTTCCGTTTTTTACTTAAACAGAAGTTAGTTTTGCAAAGTATCTGATATAATTAATTTGATATTTGTCCTTAGCATATTAGGAGTATTAATCATATCAAATAATAAACTATGCAAAGGAAAACACCTTATAATTGAAGACGCCTTATAATTGAATATGAATTAGATCAAAATTATACATTAAAAGAAATATCTGAAATAATTAAGAATGATTTAACTACCATCTCTAAAGAGATTAAGCGAAATAGATTTCTTAAAGTGAATAAGAGAAAAGAAAAGGATATACAACCGTGCCAACATCGAAGAAGTTGCACCAAAACAAGCTTATGCACTGATACTTGTGGTAAGCAATGTAAGAAATGTAGTTTTATAAATTGCTATAGAACTTGTAATGAATATACTAGTAAGAAATTCTCTAAGTTTAGTTGATACCTATATGTTTGTAATGGCTGTAGTACAACTACTACGTGTACGGCTGAAAAGCAATACTATAAATCTAAAATTACAGATACAAAGTATAGAGAACTGTTAATATTATCTAGAGAAGGGCTTAATATAACATCAAAGGAGTTAAAGAATATAGATGATATAATATCTCCACTTATTTTTAGGGGACAATCTTTATTTCATATTTTCACTCATCATAAGAAAGAAATAAATTGTTGTGAAAGAACTTTATATAATTATTTTGATAAAAATGCTTTACAGCTAGAAACATTGATTTACCTAGAAAAGTTAAGTATAAACCTAGAAAAAAGTCTACACCTCCTATAATTAAAGAATCTAATTATAGAATTGGTAGAACCTTTACTGATTTTGTTAAATTCATTGAAGATAATCCTAATATTCCAGTAGTAGAAATGGATACTGTCCACGGCACATTTAGTGGCAAAGTTCTACTAACCTTTATTTTTAGAAATTGTTCATTAATGATAGCTTTTATTATTGATAGTTGCACGGAAGTAGCTGTAAAAGAAGCTATAGATAAATTATATGATGATTTCAAAAGGCATTTTCCTGTTATTTTAACTGATAACGGTTCTGAATTTAAAGACCCTAATTCATTAGAATTAGACAATGAAGTAGATCAAAGAACTAAAATATTTTACTATAACCCGATGGCTTCTTACCAGAAGCCTTACGTATAAAAGAATCACGAATACATACGGTATATAATACCTAAAGGAATATCATTAAAAAACCATACTCAAGAAGATATTACTTTAATGATGAATCATATTAATAGTACAAGCACGAGCCAGTTTAAATGGAAATACGCCATTCAAACTAGCCCAAATGTTATTAGATAATTCACTGCTAGAAAAGCTATCATTAAAACATATACTAGCAGATGAAATACATCTAAAAACTGCACTTTTAAAAAAATAAGATATCAAAAATCTATGGCAAGTATTAATGGAACTTAATCATGCAAAAATAAGGCAAACGGAACTTAGTCTTACAAGCACGATTCCGTAGCCTTATTACTCATGTTTAAAAACCCTAGAAAAACGATTATCTTATAAAAATTATAGCTTAATTTAAGTGTTTTTACTACTAAATTTATATATAAAACTGACTTTGCCCTTGCAGTTACAATAGATTATGCTAAAACGGAATTTAGTTTTTTATTTAACGCTTATTATTAAATATATATTCATATTTCTTCTTAGTTTCAGTATCCATATTAACAGTAAGTATATATAAGTTAGAAATGTCTATCTTCCTGTTTACATTAGTATCATTTTTTTGTTAACTTCTAATAAATCATCAATATCATAAGTTTCTCCTAGCAATCCTTTTGTTAAATTCATATTATACTCATTAGTGAATATAATATTATAATATAATCTTACATTATTTTTGCTATATTTATTAACTCCTATTAATACTTCTTTTATATCTGAATAATTATAAACTTTATTAAATATTGGTAATAAATTACACTTAATAATAACATCTTCTTTTATAATTATATAGTTATTTACACTATATATATATTTCCTATAATAAGAACAGATGTAATAAGCCAATATATAAAATAATTCTTTCCAAACACCATTCTTAACTTTAAATTCCCATATACTTTTATATTTAATTTCAATATAAAATATATTATTATTATAGGTAATATATAACAAATAATGCTATTTGTTGTCGTCATGCTAATCATTAAGTAATGTTTATGTCTTCTATCTATTATATAATTTATACCAATTGTTAAAATTAAAAAGTATGCTATGCCTACTGTTATTAAAAATATGCTGTAAAATATTATATTAAACAACTTTTTTATATCATGCATTACTATCTCCAATCTTAAATATGCTTATCTTTTATGTCATTTGAAATTCTTTTTAATATTATTCCTAATGGCTTATCTAGTGTAGTTTGTACTATTCCATAAACATAAAATATTATAGTAGATACTTTGCCAATATCAGTATTTATTTTTCCTCCAATCAATGTAAAAATACTTGTATGTGGTATAATTATCATAAAAAGTCCCCAAATAATACTACTACTAATAATAAATAATTCAAATATATTTATATAATTAGTCTCATCTTTCTCTTTATTCTTATACATTATATTGTACATTATAATTGGAATTATTATAGAGCCACACCATATAAAACAAAAATACTCACTATATTTATTAATATTAAAATAGAAAAAAGTAAATGAAATACCTCCAAATATTAATGACCCATAATTAAAAATTTTTCTAACTTTTTTATTATCATAATAAATATATAGAAAAGTTAGAATCTTAGAAGTAGTCAAAAAAATCGGCAATATTATAGTTAATAAGTGTCCCTCTTTTACTGAAATAAAATCCATAATTCTTCGCCTCCATACGTATTAATAAATAAGATAACCTTACAAAAATATTATGTAAGGCTACCTTATTTATCTATTTAATTTACTATGAAATATCACACCATCCATTATTTGGCCTAGGATCTCTTGAATCAAACCAAGATGCAAATTTTGCTCCTAGATCTACTGCCCACATCATAACCTCAAATGCCGCACCAGCTAAAGAAGAAATCCCAGATGCTATGCTAGCTGAAATCGCCTTTGCCATTAGTTTTTTCTTTAACTCTTGTGAAAATATAGTTTTTGCAGCACTTAATCCATATTTTTTAGCTAAACTCCTTAATGCTATTGCTCCTCCCCCTGTAGCACCCCCTACAAGTGAACCTATTGCTAAGTTAACAGCCCCCCTACTAACCAATTCGGAGCTCCTAATCCACCATCAACATATTCCATTTCATTCCTATCAATTTCTACATAATTACTTGGTAATTGTAAATCATATTGTCTTTGTAATACAAATGTACTCATTTGTCTCCTCCATTTTATTATATATTTTAAAAGAACTTTTTAAGTTTGTAAATATTTAATATAAAATTAATTAATTTGCGCGCTTTTTATATTAAATTTACTATATTAAAATTTCTCTTAATGCAATGTAATTAACTAAATTTAATTCCTATTAATTCTAAAATGTATTTCATATAGGTTATTTTTTCATACTTAACTCTTGTTTCTGTTACCATTCCTAAGGTTAAGTTAACTTTTTCTCCTTTAGAATCTTCTAAATATGTTTTTTCTGGTTTAACTTTAACCTTAAAAATACATTTCCTTTTTCATTATCTATAGTTGCATCTTCATCAATGCTTATTACTTTTCCTGGTATTGTTCCATATTCTGATTGTAATAATCCTCCTACGGCTAAAGCTACTTCATCTCCTAGATGTATTCTTGGTCTATCACTTGAAGGTAACATAGTTTCTATTATTAATTCTTCTTTACTTGTTATAGTTCCTATTAAGCTTCCACCTTGAAGTACCATTCCTGAGGTTAATGGAGTGCTTAAATGAATAACTACACTTTTTTTGTGCAACTACTTTATATTGTTCCTTTCCCTTTTCTAAAGCTTCTTTTTGAGCTATTAATTTTGATAATTCTAATTCATATTGATTTTTTTCACTTGTAAATTCTGAAATAGTTTTATAATAATGCTCATCAGATTTATTTTTTTGTGTTTTAGCATATTCCTCAATTTGCTTATCTTCATATCCATGATTTTTTAATGATTCTTTATCTACATTAAATTCTTTTCTTGCTATATATGCTGCATTTAATTTATTGTAAAATTCAACTTCTTCTTCATTATATCTATCAAAATAATTAGTTCCATTAGTTGCATTTTCTTCTACCAAACTTAATAGCTCTATTCTTCTGCTATAGCTGTTTATTTGTGCATTTATTTTTTTCTAATTGAAGATCACTTTCAAGTCCATTAGTTGTAAATAATATATCTCCTTCTTTAACTTCCTTCTATAATAAACACTTCTTTTATTTCTCCTGAATTTTTAGTCATAATATGAGATTTATTTTCTGAAACTACAATACCTTGTCCTTTTACCATATAAGTTTTTACTAATTTATTTGCCCAAATTAATAGTGCTATAATTAATGATGTAACTATTAAAATAACATATTTCATAAAAGCTGGTGGTTTTCTATCATAAAGGATTTTACTATCAGTAATTTCATTTAAGTTATATACTTTCAAATAAATCTCCACCTTTCAAAACTTCCATAAATACATCAGCTACAATGTTTTCTTCTTCTTGTTTTATAAATACAGTATAAGAATCTCCCTTTAGCTTAATATTGTTTTCAAAGGTATATACTCCAAGCTTTTGATATGCAAATTGTAGATTTTCTTCTCTTTCTATGAATCTTGCAAAAAAAACAATTAGTTACTCTTAGCTGCGATTTTATTTCATATGGTTTTTCAAGATTGTAAATTGGATTTTTTAATTGAACCATTAGCTTTATTATAAAGTTAGCTTCAATTTAAGTAGGTATATCGAATTCTTAACTACTAAAATAGAAACTCTTTAGACCTACATATTAAATTTCTTGTATCGAGTAGGAGGAAAATAATTATTTTATTTTCCGTCCTCTCACACCACCGTATAAATGTCAACTTAATATTGTAGCTTTTTGATCATTTAAGAATGTAGGTTTTAGTTATCTTCAAAATTAAAGTGATCTTTTAGTCTATATGAATTTCCAGTGATTGAAACTACATGAGCGTGATGAAGTACTCTATCTAAAATAGCATTAGCAATTATTGGATCATAAAAAACTTCATCCCAAGCATTAAAATTTATATTAGTAGTTATAATAGTACTTTTCTTTTCGTATCTCATATCTATTAATTGAAAGAATAATTTTGAATCCTCCTTATCTATTGGTCTGACTTACGGACAGTTAATAACCATATAACTGGAAACAACTATTTTAACAAAAAAATTATTCTGAAAAATATAAAAAACCACCTTTTTCTAGTGTAAAATTAGTTTGCACACAAAACTTACAAAAGAAAGGTGGTTTTTATATGATCAATGATCAAGAATATCTTACTACAGAATTGAAAAAAACACTAGAGAAAATGATAATTTTATCTGCTCCTCGCTTAAATAATTTAATTGCAATTGTTATTGGAATAATATGCTCTCAATCAGTTGTTTTATCTAAAATTTCTCAAGAGCTAAAAGACTCTTATTCAGTAGGTACAGAAACAAGTAAAGTGAAAAGAATTCAGAGGTTTTTAAGTAATAAAGCAATTAATCCTGAAAAACTCTATGAGTTTTTTTACGTATAAGTTATTAAAAAAATATAAATTTAGATCAAAATCTATTTATATAATATTTGATCATACAACAATAGATGATAGGTTTATAATACTGCAATTTTCATTAAAAGTAGGAAGAAGGGCTGTTCCACTTTGGTTTAAGTTATTTAGATATAAACAAGATGGGAATAAAGACTTTATTCATGTAAAGGAAGGACTTAAATTCCTACATAAGATATTAACTCCTTATGGATTTAATGTTACTATACTTGCAGATAGAGGATTTAAAAGTATTGATTTATTTAAGTTCATAGATGAAGTTCTTCAATGGAAATACTGTATTAGATGTACAAAAGATTTAGGAATATCCATTGTCGGTAAAGGAAAAATAAACAAGCTGGTTGACATAATTCCAACAAAAAATTCTACAAAGTATTTTTACAATATTAAACTAACAGCTCAAGAATACATTTGTAACATGGCTGTATGCAAAGCTGAAGATGCTGATGATGTATGGTTTATAGCTAATAATATTTCCGAGCCTTATGCAATAAGGGAATATAAGAAAAGATTTGATATTGAGGAAATGTTTAGAGATTTTAAAAGTAATGGATTTAATTTAGAAGATACGTGGAGTAATGATATTAACTATTCTAAGATGTTATATTTTTGTGTTTGTATAGCTTATTCTTATATAATTTCCCTTGGAGTTTCTTGTACCAAAGATAAGAAAAATAATTTATTAGGTGCAACCAAAAATCTTAAAGGAAAAAAAGTTAGAATTTATAGTTTATTTACTACAGGAATTAAATGGTTTAAAAGAGCTTACTATTCTTGCAGGAAGAAATACTATTTAAAAACCTGCTTTACTATATATCAAGGATAATAACAAAATTGGTATTGACAGAAGGTACATAGTCAAAATAGAAAATTTTATTTACTTATTTATACTTAAATTCAATTAAAATGAATTTAGTTCAAAAAGTAAATTCCATAATAATTAAAAACTAAATTTATTATGGAATTTATTCAATAATTTTGATAATAACTGTCCGTAAGTCAGGTTATTGACTAGTTGTTCCCACTACCAAGCCCACAACGGACTTTCACCGTCAAGTTGTTGCCCGTGCTGGGCACAC
>NZ_JBNPON010000101.1:0-6864 GCF_050315195.1 Clostridium sp. SGI.024
ATTTAAGTGAGTATTAAATTAGTTAGAATTGATGACAGACTTATACATGGACAAGTGTGTTCAACTTGGATTGGTGATTACAATATTGAGCAAGTACTTATTATTAACGACAAGGTCTCTAATGATCCAGTTCAAAAATCAGTAGTAGGATTAGCAGCTCCTTCAGGAGTAAGAGTTTTAGTTTTTGGAGTAGATCAATTTATTGAAGTTATTAAGAAAAATCCTATTAAAAAAGCAACATTATTATTATTTACTACTTCAACAGATGTTTTGAAGGTGATAAAAGGTGGGTTAGAAATAACAAAGTTAAATGCCGGAGGTATGAGGTATAACGAAAGAAGAAAGAGATTAACAAAATCAATTTCAGTAACGCCAGAAGAAGAAAGTGCGTTTAAAGAAATTATTAATAAGGGGGTTGAAGTATTTATACAAATGGTACCTAAAGATGATGTCATTTATATGAAAGATATTATATAAAAAAATATAAAAGGGGAGAGTTGTATATGTTAATTAAAGCTATATTAGTTGCTATATGGGCAGGCATATGTGCATGGGACCAATATGGACCGCACTTAGGTTTTAGAAAACCTTTACTAGCAGGAGCTATTACTGGACTTATTTTAGGAGATTTAAGACAAGGACTTATTATTGGAGCTACTTTGGAGTTAATGTGGTTAGGTGTAAATAATGTAGGAACTTACGTACCACCTGATGTTATTTCAGGATCTGTAGTAGGAGTAGCAATAGGTATTTTATCTGGTGGAGGAGAAGCTGCAGGAATAGCAATAGCAATACCAGTTTCACTTTTAGTTCAACAACTTGATATGTTATGTAAGACTATTAGCATATCTTTAGTGCACAAGGCAGATAAAATTGCTGAAACAGGAGATTTTGATAAAATAGATAAACTACAATATATGGGAGCAGGGCTTATATTTTTAAGTAGAGCATTTCCAACATTTATAGCAGTATTTTTAGGAGCTAGTGCAATCGATTCAATTATGGCATTTATACCAGCAAGTGTTATGAATGGATTAACAGTTGCATCAAAAGTAATACCTGCAGTAGGTATCGCAATGTTATTGACTATGATGCTTAAAAAGAATATGTGGATGTTCTTAGTATTAGGATTTACATTAACAACTTATTTAGGACTTCCAACACTAGCATTAGCATTAATTGGTGCATGTTTTGCTGGAATATACGATTTAATAATGGCTAAGAAAGAAAAAGAAACAACTGTAAATGTTTCAACAGTAGAGGTTGATAATTCTGCAGAAGGAGGTTGGGATTTATAATGTCAAATTTAATTACTAAAAAAGAGTTAATGAAGGTATTTTGGAGATCACAATTATGTCAAATGTCACATAACTATGAAAGAATGCAAAGCTTAAGTACTGTATATATATTAAAACCAGTATTGAAGAAATTATATAAGGATAAACCAAAAGAAGAAAAAGTTAATGCAATGAAAAGACATTTAGAATATTTTAACACACATCCAATAGCTATGCCATTTATCTTAGGAATAGTATCTGCTATGGAAGAAACAACTGAGGAAGATCAAAAAGAATCAGTTATTGCTATGAAAACAAGTTTAATGGGACCTTTTGCTGGAATTGGAGATAGCTTGCTTAACTTTACTTGGATGCCTATTGCAGGTTCTATAGGAGCAGCCTTTGCTTTAGATGGAAATATATTTGGGGCAATAATGATGTTCTTAATGATTAATTGCCTATATTTCCCAATAAAATACTTTGGATTAACTAAAGGTTATTCTAAAGGAATAGAAGTACTAGGTAAGGAGGATAATGGTAAGGGTATATTTGATAGATTAGCAAATATGGCTAATGTATTAGGAATAATAGTTGTTGGAGGATTAATTGCTACAACTGTAAAAGCAAATTTAGGAGTTCAAATAGCAGCTGGTGAAAATCCACTTATGTTGCAAGAAATGCTTGACAAGGTTATGCCTAACTTAATTCCATTATTAATTACTGTTGTATGTTATTACTTACTAAAGAAATCTAATGGTAAGAATGCAGTATGGATTATATTTGGAGTTTTAATAATAGCTGTAATTTTATCTATGTTAGGAATAATCGTTTAACATAAATTGATAAATCTCGGGAGAACCGAGATTTATCTCTATGATGAAAATTTTAGATAGGAGGATATGGAATGAGGACAGTTGTAATATTAATGGATACTTTAAAAAGAGAGATGATGGAAGTCTATAACAAAAATACTTGGGTAAAAACACCTAATATAACTAACTTTTCTAAGGAAGCCACTACTTTTGATAATCATTGGGTTGGTTCTGCTCCATGTATGCCAGCAAGAAGGGATATACTTACAGGAAGACTTAATTTTTTAGAAAGATCTTGGGGACCTATAGAGCCATTTGATATAACACTACCTAAAGTTTTAGCTGAAAAAGATGTATTTAGCCACATTGTAACAGATCATCCTCATTACTTTAGGCTAGGTGGAGAGGGATATGTTCAACAATTTACAACTTGGGATTTTTATAGGGGACAAGAAGGCGATCCATGGATATCTAGAATAGATGATCCATCATTTATGCCTAAAGACTATTATGGAAAACTTAGAAGACAGTATCAATGGAATAGAACAAAATGGGATAGACATGAGGAAGAATACCCTACTCCAAAGACCTTTACTGCAGCTTGTGACTGGTTAGAAGATAACAAGAATCATGATGACTTTTTCTTAATGGTAGAAACTTTTGATCCTCATGAACCTTTTGACGTTCCTGATGAGTATATGGAACTATATGATTGTAAATATGATGGACCTTACTTTGAGATACCTAATTATAAGGAAGTAGATGTACCAGAAGATGCATTAGAGTATATAAATAAAAGATATGCTGCACTACTTACAATGACAGATAAACATTTTGGAAGGTTAATTAAGAAATTAAAGGATTTAAATTTATATGATGATACATTGATTATAGTTACAACAGATCACGGATACTTCTTAGGGGAAAGAAATTATTTTGGTAAAAATTTTATGCACATGTACAATGAATTAGCTCACATACCATTATTAGTAAGATTTCCAAAGGGAAAGATGGCTGGAGAGAGAGTTAATTTATTAACTCAAAATATAGATATTATGCCAACAGTTTTAGATTACTCTGATATAGATATCCCTGAAGATGTACAAGGATTTTCTTGGAAGAATATAGTGGATGGAAAAGAGTATAAAAGAGATTATGTGTTGTATGGATATCATGGAGTAGCTGTAAATATAACAGATGGAGAATATACATACTTTAGAGCTCCTAATAAAGAAAATCAACCATGTTATGAGTATACTTGTATTCCTACAACTATAAGAAAGTACTTAGGGAAGGATAATCAAGAAGAAATAGAAATGGGAAGATTTATTAATAGAACAAATTATCCTGTATATAAAATAAATATTAATAATCCTTCAATTCTTGATAATGTAGAAAATGCATTAGAGTATACAAATGAGAACAAGTTGTTTAATATAGCGCAAGATTATTATCAAACAAAGCCTATTAATGATAATGAATTAGAAGATAAATATAAAAAACTAATGATACGAGCATTAAAGGAAATGGATGCTCCAGAAGAACAATTAGAAAGATTAAATCTAAAGTAGGAGGTATTTTATGAGAATAATTATTTCGTCAGATTATAAAAGTAAGGATTTTAAAGACTCTATAAAATTATATCTAATAGAAAAGGGATATGATATAATAGATAAATCGCAATGGAAAGATTTAGATTTTTATGACTCCTCAAATTTAGTAGCAGAAGCTATTCTTAATAATGAAGGTGAAAAGGGAATAGTAATAGATGAATATGGAACAGGTTCTTTTAATGTATGTACAAAACATAAAGGAATAATATGTGCACAAGTTGCAGATGAACATTCTGCAAAGATGACTAGAGACCATAATAATACTTCAATAATAACAATTGGTTCTAAGGTAACAGCTCTAGAAATAGCAAAAAGAATAACAGATAAATTTATTTTATCTAATTATTCTGGTGGAAGACATCAAATAAGAGTAGATATGTTAAATAAGATGGCATAGGAGGATAAAAAATGATTATTTCAGTTGGTTGTGATCATATAGTAACAGAAGTTAAAGATAGCGTTGTTGAATATTTAGAGTCAAAGGGACATGAAGTTATAGATAATGGGACATATGATAAAGTAAGAACTCACTATCCTATATATGGAAAGAAGACTGCTGAAAAAGTAGTTAATGGAGAAGCAGATTTAGGAATAGTTATTTGTGGAACTGGTGTGGGGATTACTAATTCATCTGCTAAGATAAAGGGTGCCAGAGTAGCATTAGTTAGAGATGTAGAAACAGCAAGATATTCAAAAGAAAATTTAGATATAAATATATTAGGTTTTGGTGGAAGAATAACTGGACTTGGACTTATGGAAAACATAATAGATGTGTTTCTTGAAACTAAGTTTAACCCTACAGAAGAAAATATAGCAATGATAGAAAAATTAAATAATATGATAGAAAAAGATTATGCAAATGGTGATGAGCATTATTTTGATGAGTTTATGGATAAATGGGATAGAGGTGAATATCATGACTAAAATATTATCAACAAGAGAAATGCTAAAGAAGGCTCAAAGAGAAAAATATGCAGTACCAGCCTTTAATATTCATAACTTAGAAACATTAGAAGTAGTTGTAGAAACAGCAGCAGAGCTAAAATCACCAGTAATATTAGCAGGAACTCCATCAACTATTGAATATGCAGGAGGAGAATTTATAGTTGCTATGGCAGAAGTAGCAGCAAAAAAATATAATATTCCAATAGCAATACATTTAGATCACTTTGAAGATGTTGATAAAATAAAGCACTTTGTAGATTTAGGATTTAAGTCAACAATGATAGATGCTTCTCATGCACCATTTGAAGAAAATATAGAAACAGTTAAAAAAGTAGTTGAATATGCTCATAAATATGATGCAACAGTAGAAGCTGAACTTGGAAGACTTGGTGGACAAGAAGATGACTTAGTAGTTGATGAAAAAGATGCTATGTATACTAATCCAGAACAAGCAAAAGAATACGTAGAAAGAACTGGTATAGATTCATTAGCAGTAGCTATTGGAACAGCACATGGCTTATACAAGGGAGAAGCAAAATTAGATTTAGATAGATTGAAGGAAATAAGAGAGATGGTAGATGTGCCATTAGTATTACACGGAGCTTCAGATGTACCAGATGAATTAGTTAAAAAAGCAATTTCTCTTGGAATATGTAAAGTAAATGTAGCTACAGATTTAAAGATTCCATTTTCAGATGCAGTAAAAAAATACTTTATAGAAAATCCAGAGGCTAATGATCCAAGAAAATATATGACACCTGGAAAAGAAGCTATGAAGAAGATTGTTGAACACAAAATTATGGTTTGTGGAAGCAATGGAAAAGCTTAATTATAAGGAGTTAGTATGATATTAGTAATTAATTTAAATGCATCAGTAGATAAAAAGTATGTTATGGATGATTTAAATAAAGGATTAGTAATGAGAGCTAAGAGTGTTGAAAATACTCCAGGTGGAAAAGGGATTCATGTAGCGAATGTATCTACAATATTAAAAGAAAATTGTATAGTTACTGGATTCTTGGGTGGAAAAACAGGAGAGTTTATACATGATAAACTAGAGAAGTATGGAATAAAGCAAGATTTTGTAAACATAAAAGGTGATACAAGAGAATGCTTAGCTATAATTACTAAGGATTTAGTTCAAACAGAAATATTGGAACCAGGCCCTGAAGTTACAGAGGAAGAACAAAAGAGATTCATAGATAAGTATATTGAGTTATTAGAAGAAGCCAACATAATAGTAGCGTCAGGAAGCGTTCCTAGAAATATACCTAAGGACTTTTACAAGAAGCTTATAGATATAGCCAATAGTAAAAATAAAAAGTTTTTATTAGATACAAGTGGAGATTTACTTAGAGAAGGAATTGAAGGAAAACCATTTTTTATTAAGCCTAATAAAGATGAAATTGAGTTTTTAACAGGAAGATCTATAGAAAATTATAAAGATGCCATTAGAGAAATTAAAGAATTTCATAAAAAAGGTGTAGAGCTAGTTGCAATTTCTTTAGGAGCAGAGGGATCAGTAATAGGATATAAGGGAGTGTACTACAAAGTAACAGTACCTAAGATTACTGCAATAAATCCAGTTGGATCAGGAGATTCTTATGTAGCGGGAGTAGCAATAGGACTTGAAAGAGGATATGAAATAGAAGATATTTTAATGCTTGCATCAGCGTGTGGAACAGCAAATGCATTAGAAGAAGAAACAGGTTCAGTTAAAATAGATGTAGTTCAAGATTTATTAGATAAGATAACTATTTCTATAATTGAAGATTAAACTTAAGAATTAGTTGTTTTAGGAGGTTATAAGAATGAATGAAATAAAAAATTCTAAAAATATAAAATCTAAAATAACAAAGAAAGAAGTTATATATAATTTTAAGAAAGAAGAGATGATATTAAGAGACTTCTTAGCTGCAGATAGAACCCTATTAGCAAATGAGAGGACATTGTTAGCATATATTAGAACTGGAATCAGTCTTTTAGCAATAGCAATATCATTAATAAAATTATTTGATACTACAGTTACATATATATTAGGGATAATATTCATAGTTTTAGGATTAATACCAATAGTTTTAGGGTTATATAGATACAAAAGCATTAATAAAAAACTAAAAAATGTTACATATAAGTAGAAATAATTAAATGTAATAGTATAACCTTCTAAATGTAAGGGGGCTGTTGCACTAAAAATTAGTGCACAGCTCCTTTTTT
>NZ_JBNPON010000102.1:0-6854 GCF_050315195.1 Clostridium sp. SGI.024
GCAAGAGTCCTAAAACAATTGAAAGTTATGTTGGAGATAGTAAAGCATTCATAGAATTCCTAGGAGATAAAGGAGTTGAATTTAATGGTACGTTACAAAGATTCTACGTAGTAAGCTACAAGAACTTTCTAGTAGAAAGTAACTATGAGGTAGCAACAATAAATAAAAAGATAAATAGCATTCATGAATTAAATAGATACTTAGTAGCAATTGGGGCAATGAAAGAAATAGCTGTAGAAAATTCTAAGGACAGAATAAAGATAGCTTATGGTTCAGAAAAACAAGTAGAAGTTTACAGAGATAAGGAGGTAGATAGAATACTTTTCTACATTCAGAATGAGTCAAAGGTAAGCAAAAGAAATAAGGTAATTGTAATGTTATTACTTTATACAGGAGTTAGAGTAAGTGAACTATGTAGCATTAAGATTAAGGATATTGATTTCTTGAACTACTTAATAAAGATTTACAGTAAGGGAGGAAAGTTTAGGGAAGTACCATTGAAATTCGAGTTAGCTGATGCAATTAAGGAATACATCAAAGATAGAGATTACACTGTAAAAGATTCAGAATATCTAATAATAGGTCAAAGAGGAGTGTTAAGAAGAGATGCAATAAATACAATGCTAGAAAGATTAACTAATGAGATAGGAATGGTAAATAAATTAAAACCTAATACCTTTAGACATACCTTCTGTACAAGGTTAATAAATAGAGGAGTACCAATTTCAACAGTAAGTAAACTAGCAGGTCATAGTAGTGTAGATACTACTGCAACTTTTTACATTAACAGTAGTAGAGAAGAAAAACTAAAGGCAGTAAATCTACTGTAGAAAGGATTGAAGAAATGATACTAATAAATACATTAGAGGACATAGAGAAAGCCGAGATAACTCCAAAGGAGTTGAAGGAAGAAATACTACAACATTTTCAAGAAATAGCTGAAAGTGTTGTAGATAAATACTGGAAGATGTATAACCTAAAAGAAATACAACACATAATACCAAGAGAAATGGCAGATAATCCAATACTTCAAAAACAAGTATTTCACTTGCAGAGTGATTTAAGAAAAATACAAGAACGTGGGGTACCATTGTATAAAAGTTAAGGAGCGAAGGTAGACTTGTGGGAAAGAAGTTTAAGTAGAATTAGAAAGTAATAATTAAGGAGGATTTCAAAAGGATAACTATAAAAAGGAATATGTATATAAATCGCTCTATAGCAAAAATAAAAAAGATACTATAGATGAGATTAAAAGTATAACAGATTCTGAGTTATTGCATATAATAGCAGGAAATTATAATTGGAATAATGGTTTTGAGTTCCATATGATATAATAAATAATAAGAATTGTGATTTAGGAACTGCTTTAATGATATTTATGACGCTGATGGATATAGAGTTTTAGAAAATAAGGAAGAACTAAAGAATTCTAATTTAAAAGAGTGAGCTAACTTTATTTCAGCAATAGAGGAGAAAATTTTAAATAATGAATTTAGATTAACGCTTCAGTTTTTGGAGCATTAATTATTTAGGGAAAATAAAATACATTGTTCTAACTGTAAATGCAATATGTGTGGCTGAAGGTATGATATTCATAGGAGTAGGCTTAAAAATAATATCTGGAGGAATAATCTTAGTTGCTGGTGGAACATTGTTAAGTGCTACAGGTGTAGGGGCAGCATTAAGAGGAGCAGCAATAGCAATATCAGGATCAGCAGTAGCAGTAGGTACAGCAATTACAGCTATAGGTTGAAGAATGATGCTTTCTTCTGTAGATAACTTTAAGGAGAATATATCAGAAGCTAATAAAGTAAAAATAGAAGTTGATGATCTTAAGCTTAAGGAAGATATTAAGAAACTAGATGATGGGATTAAACAAGATAAAAAGGATATCTCTAAAATAGATGAGAGGGTTACACAAGCTGAAATTAAATATGCTCATAATATGGTAGAAAATCCTGGCCCTTTAGCTGAAATGAGAGGAAATCCTGCATTAAATTTTCTAAGTGGTAAATATAATGTAAAAGTTTTAGATGAAGATATAATTTTATATCGTTCAGGAAAAAAAGGAGGACTAACAATTACAGGACAAGAGCAAAATGCACTTGGACAATGGTTTACTAGAGAGCCAGCAGAATCAGCACTTAAAGTACGAATAGATTCGGCTGTTAAGGCTCAATGGATAGACCCAAAAACAGGAGTATTAACAGGTACTTCACCATTAGAATCAACTTATTCAATAAGAATCCCTAAAGGAACAACTATATATGAAGGTCCAGTTGGATATCAAGGAGGTTGCTATTTAGGTGGAGAAAGCTGTAATCAAATTTTTATTTCTGAACCATGGAAGATAAAAGGAGTAAAACCTATAAGCGATACACCAATACGTTAGGAGGAGTTTTAATGATTTCAAATAATCTAATTATAGATAAATTACAAAATTTATTTAGTGAATTAAGTTTAGTATTAGTAGCAAATAGAAGAGAGGATATTGATTATCATATTTCTGAAGTTAAATATGTAGTGAAAATTTTAAATGAATGTAAAAAAAATAATTATATAGATTCTAATAATGTTATAAATGAGATAAAATCAATTTATAATAATTTATATCCAGCAAGAGGTGGATTATCCGATTTTTTTATATGGAAGGCAGATTTTGATGAACGTGTTAAAGCAAATGAACCTTTAGATAGAATTGGCGATGAAATATGGGAAATATTAAAATAATTAACTGCAAAATAAAATATCTATTCGCTGCATAAAAAATAAAAACATAGCAAATTAGCTAAATCAATCAAGGTGAGAAAAATAAATACTGCATAATATTAATAATGCAGTGAATAGGAGGGGCGAAGGGGACAGAGTGGAAGATAAAATTGAAAAGTAATTTCTAGTTGATGAAACTAAATTAATAAGGAATACAATCCTAAGGATTGCATAAGTTCATTTAGCTAAATCAAAGATTTAGAAATTCACTTAAAAATCTTTACCACCTATGCCATTGTTTTTCAAAAGAAACACACTACTCATATATATTCGTAGGTGTAAGTTCGAAGAGCAAAAATATAAAATTTTGATTCTCACTTTTAACAATGATAAGAGTCAACGTTTCTAAGGGAAGAAGTATTTGATAACCCTAAGTATTACAATCAAACAACAGGTGAAATAAATTGGCCAGGTCAACATGGAGATAAAAATATAGATGGATTTCTTAATGGTAAATTTGATGAAGTAATTTTAAAACCAGGAGAAAAAATTGATAGATATGGAAGTGATTATGGTTCTTTCGCTTCACCAAAAGGAATATCTTATGGCCAGAGAGCATTAGCACCAGGAACAGATTTAAAACCATATAGTGTATTTGAAGTTATTAAGCCAATGAAGGTAAAGGCTGGTGAGATTGCACCGTGGTTTAATGAAACTGGTGGAGGTATACAATATTTGTTACCAGATATAATAGATGAGTTATTAGAAGCGAGAATAATAAGGAGAGTAAAGTAAAATGACAATAGTTGAGTTGGAAAAAGAATTAAATAAAATAGGAGTTCCAAAAGAGTTATACTCTTTAATGATAGGAGGATTTCCTAATGAGAAATTATGTATTGTTAAGGAAGAATTATGGCAAGTTTACTATAGTGAGAGAGGTAATAAATCTGGATTAAAGGTATTTGATACAGAAGCAGATGCTTGTGAGTACTTTTTAAGAAAAATGAAACGTTACTCATCCATATAATATTTATAGTTATAAAAAGTATAGTAAAATTAACAATAGCACCAAAATTATTAGATTCATAAATCTAATAATGCAGTAAGATGTAACTAAAAGAAAAAGTAAATATATATTATCCTAAAGGGAAAGTTCGAAGAGCAAAATATAAAATTTTGATTCTCACTTTTAACAATGATAAGAGTCGATGTTTCTAAGGAAAGAAGCATTGGCTCTTTTTCTATGTAAAAAAATTTAAGGAGGTAAAGTGTATGTGTAGAGTAATTACGAGGTAGCTACAATCAATAAAAAGATAAATAGCATTCATGCACTAAATAGATACTTAGTAGCAACAAAAGAAATACTACAACATTTTCAAGAAATAGCTGAAAGTATTGTAGATAAATACTGGAGGATGTGTACAACCTAAAAGAAGTTGTAAACATAAGAGTGATTGAGGATGATGATTCAATAGAAGTTTTAGTATGAAGAGATAGATATTATATTCTGGCGACTTGTAGCCAGTGAGGTCATAAAGAATATAATATCTATCTACTTTTTTGTTCTATTAAACTAATACAAAAATAAAATAATAATAAGAAATTAATTAATAAGGTATGTGGTATATGAAGTACAAATTTGATTTTTTATTATTAGAATTTAAAGATATCTACTACATTTTAAATAAGATATGGAAGGAGGAAGATATAAAAGTAGTTAATTCAATGCTAATAAAATTAATAAAGGAAGTAATTATTACAGCTCATTTGAATAACGAAATATTTTATAATACAGAAAATAAATTAGAAGAAAATATAGAGATACTATATAAAAAAAAGTTACTTACCTATGACTTAAAAAGATATATTATAAATTACTTAGAGGAATTATATTCTTTTAAAGAATCATTAAATAAATCAAAAGAAGATGCAGAAGAATACTATGAGATTGTAAAAAATGAAGATTTTATTTATGAACTCTGTGTTTGGTTAGCTACTAAATGTGGGGAAGAAGATTATTCATTATTTATAAATAAATTAAGTGATAATGAAAGAAGTCTATTTAATAAATATATTAATTTAACAATTGAAGAAGAGGATAGTATATTGAATTCTTTTGAAATAGATGAGTCAGAGGAGTTTGATAACGAAGAATTAGAAAAGGAAGAAACATCAGCAGAAGAAAATTTACTTGCTGGTGAATTATATTATTTAGGGAAAAATGTAGATAAGGATTATTATAAAGCAAGGGAATATTTTGAAAAAGCTGCTAAAGAAGGAAATGAACATGCAGAAAGTTATTTAGGATTATTTTTCGAAAAGGGTTATGGTGGAGAGAAAGATATTAATAAGGCTCTTTATTGGTACAAAAAAGCTGCTTTAAAAGGTAATATTTTTGCTCAATATTCTTTAGGATTTATTTATTATGAAGGAGAGGAAGTTGAACAAAATTTAGAATATGCATTTAAGTGGTATAAGGAAGCTGCTGAAAAGGGATTTGCACCAGCAGAGTATGCTTTATCTTATTTATATAAAAATGCAGAAGGTTGCGAGAAAAATGATATAAAAGCATTTTATTGGTTAGAAGAAGCTGCAGATAATGATTTTGAAGATGCATATTATATTTTGGGACAATCCTATTTAGAAGGTAATAGTATTATAGAGACAAACTATAAGAAGGCCTTTTTTTATTTATCTAAGGGAGTTAATAAGAAGGATAAAAATTGCTTAGAAAGTCTTGGAGATATGTATTACTGGGGATTATATGTTAAGGAAGACAAAGAAAAAGCTTTTTCACTTTATAAAGATAGTATAGAAGAAGGAAATGTAAGTCTTTATTATAAGCTTGGTAAATTATATGAACAAGAGGATAATTTAGAAGAAGCATTAGTAAATTACTATAAGGGAGATGAAAATGGAGATATTAGTTCAACTCAAAGACTTGGAGTTATGTATCTCAATGGTGAGGGAGTTATTGAAGATAAAGAAAAGGGCTTAGAGTATATTAAGAAGGCTGTAAAAGTAGGAGATGCTAATAGTATATATATTTTGGGAGTAGCACTTTTAAAAAAAGATAGAGAAAAATCTAAAAAATATTTAGTAGAAGCCTATAGAAAAGGATCCTATCAAGCTGCTAGTGCTTTAGCTAGAGAGGGAATAAATGATTATTTAAGACATAAAGAGGTAAATGAAACAGAACTTTTAGTTTATGTAAATAGTGCTATGGAAAATGGATTACCTATTGGAACATATTATTATGGAGTAGTAAATTATTATGGAATTGGCATGGAGAAAAGCCATGAAATGGCATTTCTTAATTTTAAGGAAGCAGCAGAAAGAGGATGTGATGAAGCTATTATTACTATAGCTAATTGGTACAAGCATGGAATATTTTTAGCTAGAGATATAGAAGCATCAATTGCGTGGTACGAAAAGGCAGTAGAAAGAGTAAATGTACAAGGGATTTTATCTCTTATTGAAATATATGAAAAAGGTATTGGTGGAAAAGAAGATTATTTAAAGGCTTTTGAAGGAGCTTTATTTTTAAGAAAAATAGATATAGTTGAAGGAAATTCAAAGCTAATATACTATTATTATAAGGGTATTGGAGTAGATGTATCTATAGATGAAGCTAATAAGTATATAAATGAACTTTTAAAATTAGATGAAGGAAAAGCCTATGTTATATTAGGTGAATTATGTGAAGAAGGACTACGAGATAAAGAAGAAAAAGCAATAGAATACTATTTAAAAGCAATTTCCTTAGGTGAATTAAAAGGATATTCAAATTTACAATATTACTTATATAGAAGAGGTAGGCATATAAGTGAATATGAGCTAAAGGAATCTATTGAAACATCAGAAAATCCTAAAAGTAGATATGTTATAGGTATGAATAAGCTTAATAATGGATTAAAAGATAAAGATAAAAAATTAATAGATGAAGGGATTAAGATTTTATTAGAAAGTATACATTATGGATTATATGAAGCTATAAATGATTTAATAAACTTTTATAAGAAAGATAAAAGTAAAGACGGACTACTTAATTTAAATAAATACAAAGAAATGAAAATTTATTATAATATAAGGTAATAAATAATACTTAGTAAAGTTAAAAGTCCAGCAAGTCTATTTGCTGGACT